>NZ_JBIQEC010000024.1:0-29099 GCF_045370505.1 Moraxella sp. 179-F 1C4 NHS
TGGCGACTTGATGATATCGATAAGCTATTCTTCTACTTTATGTGGATTTGTGGTAGTTTTTAATTTCTTTTACTATATTAACCGCTGATTGACCTTTGCCATCGGTAGCGGGTAATGTCGGGCTTTGGCAATATCGCGTGCGACTATGTTGACCTCATTGACATCAATTTTGTGCCAGTTAGGACGCTTGCAAGCAGATTTCTCTATCAAATTAGCGTCAACTAGCGCATCCATGACTTTATCCGCCACATCTAGGGTAGAATTGGCTTTCACATTTTCTGCCACCGCATAACGCAGCTTGGCAAACACCTGTAAATCTGCGACGCGCACGGTAATATCATCACTCGGTACTTGCTGCCCACCATATAGCGCATTATCTCCCGCTTGTGCAGTTCGAAAACTTGGCACAAATTCACTGACATAATCTATGGCGTTTTGGGTGCGTTGTTTTAGTGAATTGGGTTCCCAGCCGTTTTCAATATAATTTAGATATTGTGAATTAATGGGCGGTTGGCTGCTTTCTGGTGTGGCTTTGGTCAAACCATCATTAAATAAGGTGATGTTTTCGGTCATGCCATGCAACTGAAAAAACCCGTCAGGATAAGGGGTGAACTGCGCCATGCCATTGGGCGTGCCACGCTCACCATGAAAAATAATCTCAGGCAAACGCCCCTTATAATCACGCCATTCACTGATATAAGAAGCTTTAAATTCAACCATGCGTTTGATATGCACGCCTGCTTTGTCATCAATAATACCGGTTCTAAACCCGCAAGCATTGACCACAAAATCGGCATAGATATGCTGCAGCTCGCCATTTTCATCGGTAAATGACACTTGCCAGCCATCCATGTGACGTTTTAAATCATCAACTTGGGCATTTAGATGTACCTGAGCGCGCTGTAAGCGCTGCAATTGTAAAAAAGCACTGGCAGAGAGTCTAAAAATATTCCAGCCAAATTCTTGCACCGCAATGATGGGATATTGCAGTTTTTCCAAATCCATTACTTTAAGAGCTGCCACAACCCACTCATCCGTGGTGCTCGGAATATCTTTAGCTTCTAATTGAATTAGCTGTTGAATTTGCTGCTTGTCGTATACTCGGTAATAATCTTGAACTTTGCCCAACACTTGGTTGCTAGGGTCAGCATCAACCAATGATTGATAGTAAGCCGTCAACATATCTAGCCGTGGCAATAAGTCAGTGGCGGTATTGTTATCGCGTTTTGGCACCGTGATGAGGGTGGGGCGCACATCAATACTCTCTGGATATAACTTGGCAATATCAATACATTGGCGCATCAACATGCGGCAATCTTCATCACTGATTTCGCGGTACAAATTGCCACCTGCATGCAGATGACACATGGGTGGAGCGTTGATAAGGCTGGCATTTTTTTCAATCAAATGCACATGAATGCCCGCCATCGCCAGCCGTATAGCAATCGTAGAACCTGCTGAACCACCGCCAATCACTGCTACGGTCGGTGATTGCGTACTTGAATTAACGTACATAATTTTGCCCTTATGCGTTGCCCAAAGTGAAAAAATAAGAAAAAATAAATTGTAGCGGAAAATAATCTAGTTACTGTGACATTTATGCAGTAATTGTCGCTTTTGTTGTTAATTAATTTTACCTAATGGTATATATTAAAATAAGTAGTATTTTTTATACTTTTTAGTATAAAAATATATTGAAAATTCCAATATTATCAGTTAAAGTTAATTTAGCTTAAAAAGCTGACCTGTATTTTATCTAACAATCATAATTAAATAAGGAAAATAAGTATGTTAAAACAAGCCTTCTTAGCAGCGGCGATTTCTACCACGTTATTAGCCGGTTGTGCAACGACGCCAACCCATACCGCTCATGCACCGATGCACGCAGCTAACATTGTTGATGTGGCAAAATCAAATCCAGATTTTTCAATATTAGTTGAAGCGGTGGTAGCCGCAGGTTTAGCCGACACCGTCGCGACTACTAAAAACATCACCGTATTTGCGCCGACCAACGCTGCGTTTGCTAATCTACTTGCTGAGCTCGGTATGACCAAAGCGCAATTGTTTGCGAACAAACCGTTACTGCAATCTGTGTTAACTTATCATGTGTTGCCAGCCACAGTAATGGCAAAAGATGTCAAGCCAGGTATGGTTAAAACCTTACAAGGTCAAAACGTCATGGTGACTTCAACTGGTAAATTACAAGACGCCAATGGACGTGTTGCCAACATTGTCACCACAGATATCAAAGCGAGCAATGGTGTAGTACATGTGATTGACCGTGTCATTTTGCCAAAAAGATAAGTTATCATAGATAAAGTTATCACCGATAAATTGTTGTCTTTATGCATAGTTATCTTTAGTAATAGTAGCCAACAATTTATTGGTCTGATGGCATAGCGGTGATACGAGTCATCGCTATTTTTTTAACTTTCAAAAATCGTTATAGAGCGGGTACAACTATGAAACGGATTGCCATTATCGGTGCAGGATTGGCAGGGTTAACTTGTGGTAAAGCGTTGCAACAAGCAGGGCACGACGTAGTGATTTTTGAAAAATCCCGTGGCATCGGTGGACGACTAGCAACGCGCCGTGCCGAACCATTTTATTTTGATCATGGTGTTGCCGCGTTTACTGCCAGTGACGACGATTTTCAAGGTTTTGTCAATCAATTACTCACTGAAGGGGTGATTGCAGTATGGGCAGTTGACCAAGCTACCCCCGATAATTCCTTTGTATCTACTGTATCTACCAAACCACACTCCGTGCCCAGAGTGTCTGACTGTTATTCTGACTACTATGTGGGCATACCCGCCATGAATGCCATTGGTAAACATCTCGCCAGTGGCTTAACTGTGCAGCGCAATACCAGAGTAGCCTCAATCATTGACCATCATCCGATTTTTAATAGTTGGGAGTTGTTAAGTGACAAGGGTGAGACATTGGGTCAGTTTGATTGGATTATTTCGGCAATGCCTGTAGAACAAGCAAAAAGCTTTGCTCAAACATCGCTACATACCAAAGTGTTGAATAAATATGCGCTTATGCCTTGTAGTGTGCTGATGCTGGGATTTGATACGCCACTGGCTTTAGACTATGAGTATGCCAAAATCGAGAGTGAGGATATCGATAAAATTATCGTCAATAGTGCAAAACCCCATCGCAAAGGCGGTTATAGCCTTGTGGTTCATAGTACCCCAGCATGGACGAATAGACATATTGAGCAAGATAAAACTGCCTGCATCAGCCATTTGACACAAGCGGCGAGTCAAATATTGGGTATCGATTTATCGACTGCAGCACACAAAGACATACACCATTGGCGCTATGCCACAGGCGAAGAGGTTAACCCCCAATCAGGTGACCACCAGTTAGGCTATCTACTAGATAGCGAGCAAAACATCGGTGTCTGTGGGGACTGGCTACTTAAGGGTGATGTCGAGTCTGCTTACTTAAGTGGTCAAAAACTGGCAAAAGCGATAATTAAATTACTAAAAAGCGAGTAGCGTATGCAAAATATTGCCATATTTGGTGCTTCTGGCGCGATTGGAAAGGCATTTTGTAATTGTTTAGCTATCGCCTATCCAAATGCCACCATTCATGCCATTGCCAGAAAACCCCCGGCATTTAGCCACCCTCATATCGTCCCTCATCAGATTGATTTTGATGATGAGCTGGCTATCGCCGCGCTTATCAAAGCGATAAGTAGCACCCAAGCGTTGGACAGTGTTATTGTGACGATTGGGTTATTACATGACTCTAAACTCGAGGCTCAACTCATCGCGCCTGAAAAATCGCTGCGTGATATCACAGCCGATCAGCTGCATCAATATTTCCATGTCAATGCGGTATTACCGATGATGATTGCCAAATACGCCTTGCCCGCCTTAAACAAATCCTCGCAATCACTATTTGCCGTATTGTCGGCACGGGTAGGGAGTATTTCGGATAATCGCTTGGGCGGGTGGTATGGCTACCGGATGGCAAAAGCAAGTTTACATATGGGCATTAAAAACTTAAGCATCGAACTGCAACGAAAAAACCCCAACGCGATTATTGTTGCTTTGCACCCCGGCACGGTAGACAGTGAGTTATCCAAACCATTTCAAAAAAATGTGGCAGAAGGTAAATTATTTACCCCAGTATTCTCAGCGCAAAGTTTACTTAAGGTTTTGCATCAGCTCACGCCTAAAGACTCGGGCAAAATTTGGGCTTGGGATGGCAAAGAAATTTTGCCTTAAGTCTGCCTTAAAATTGTACATTAGACTTGTATTAGGGCTGTAGTTGCGTACCTGGCTTAAGGCTAATCCATCAACCAGTTTTTGTAGATGACGCCCACAATCACGCAAGTTAATCCTGTGACAAAGCCCCCCCAAATAAAATCAACCAGTGCCGCAGTTTTATCATAACCTTTAAGTAATGCTAAGCTTGTAAAATCATACGTTCCATATGCCATCAGCCCGATGACCACACCATATCCTGCCAATACTGCCAATGATGCGTGAGCTTTTAGCTGTGGGTAGATAACCACCACACAAAGCGCAAAAACATAAAATAGATAAAACACGCCTGCTGCGGTCATATTGGGTGATTCACTGAGCAGATGTCCAATGCGGGGGGCATAAAAGCGTTGGGTCATGGTTTTAAGCCATACGGCATCAATACCCAAAAACACCATGACGGCGATCAGATATACCCACAGATAGTTTAATGGTGCCATTGCTAAATCCTTGTGTCCTGTTATTAATTATCATGAACCCTTTGCCGCGCAAATTAGGTTAACGGTACTGGGCTTTTTCAAGGCGTACTTGCACCACGCCAATGGTTTTTTCCAAAAATCCTGCTTCACAGTACGCAAAATAAAAATGCCACAAACGCATAAACGCATCGTCATAGCCAAGTGCCTTGAGCTGCGGTAGCGCCTGAATAAAATTATAACGCCAATCAATCAAGGTACGGGCATAGTCATAGCCATAATCAACCAATGACGTTACTTGCATATCGGTATGGTCACGCGCTTGGCTGAGAATTTCACTGTTAGACAATAAACACCCGCCTGGGAAAACATGGGTTTGGATAAAATCCACAGCGTGCAAATATTTTTGATACCCCCGATCATTAAAGGTAATCGCTTGTAATACCATCAGCCCATTATCTTTGAGCAGTCGATTACATTGGGCAAAAAAATCTGGCAGATATTCATGACCGACCGCTTCAATCATCTCAATACTGACCAGCTTGTCATACTTGCCGGTAAGCTCACGATAATCTTGTTTTAGCAGGGTGATTTTGTCGGTTAGATTGGCAGCGGCAATGCGGCTTTTCGCTTCTTCATACTGCGCGTCTGAGATAGTTGTGGTGGTGACGCGGCAGCCATATTTGGTCGCGGCATAAATAGCAAACCCACCCCAGCCCGTGCCGATTTCAATAACATGATCGTCAGCTGTTAACTCAGCTAATTCACAAATTTTTGCCAACTTGTGGGTTTGTGCGGCCGCCAAAGTTGATGAGGGTGTCGGATAAATTGCCGATGAATACATCATGCGCTCATCCAAAAATAATGCATACATCGCATTGCCAATATCATAATGGGCTAAAATATTGGATTTAGCGTTATTTTTATCATTATGCCGATTGCGGTGTTGGCGGTGTTCCCAGCGTTTGGTCAAATTGGCAAATTTGGCTTCGATGGTATTGATGAGGGTCAAATTGCGGGCAATCAAACGTAAAAATGCTGTTAAATCATCAGCTTGCCACAAACCATCAATATAATCATCAGCAAAAGCAATCGAACCGCCTGTTAATAGGTGTTGATACACCTGCGGTGAATGGATGGTAAGTGTCACTGCCAAAGGATGATTGCCAATTTGTTCCCCTAGCGTTCGTTGTGTATCGCTCACTGGCGACTGTGTTACAGGCTCAGTATTCATCACGCTAACACCGAAGGTTTTATGAGTCGCTACCTTAGTCGCCACCTTAGTTGCTACATTGTCAGACTGACTAAAGGTTTCAATCACGGTTAGATGACCCTGTTTGAGCTTTGATAGCAATAAAAATATTATTTGCCGTGCCGCTTTTGCCGCACTTTGTTGAACAGGCGTGAGCAGATGGTCAACAATTGGGTAGGGTAGATAGTCCGTAAACGAGCGCCGCTTGGCTAAATCGGATTGACGGCGTTTAACCGAGGTCTCCTTACCTTTTGATAGGTGATTTGACGGGTGAGAGGTTGCAGCGTCTTTAGCCTCTAAAGAAGACGGTGTCATAGTCAATTCCCATAAAAAATTTCAGTTAACTATTGGGGTAAACGTTGGTTATAAGCTTGATAAGGCACACGTTTTAGCACGTATAATTTAAAAGCCTGCCAGTAAATTCGCAGTAGCGATGTGGCACTCATCCAGGGTCGGCGCTTAATTGCCGTTATCACCGAAGCCTCGTCCAATTGAACGCCTGTTAGACTCACGCCTGCATTGAACACTTTTCCGCGGCTATCTGTCAGTCCAATATCAATCACAACATCAAAGCCATTTTGCTCGGGATTGTCATTTGCCGATGCATAGCGTTTAGGGTGAATCTCAACACGCCAATGATATTGCTGATTGATGGGATTAAAAGGCGATACATGAAAACCTTTGTCATGTTGGTACAAGGTCTTTTCACCTGCGAGTAAAAAACCATAGTAATGGCGTTTGTTCCAAGGGGTGTTAGAGACTTCTGCCAAAAAATGGCTTGGCTGGTGGTTCTCATCAAAGCCAATATAAAAATTGACAGGGCTAAAATACCAACCCATATTACGTAACACGACCAAAGCCACCACCTCGCCAGTCGGCTGACTGCCAGTCAATTGCTGCCAAGTTTGTTGGGCTTTGACCAATAAACTAGCCGATGGCGCAGGTTGTCCTAACGAAGCGGTTAGGCGGTTATCTAAAGAGGGGTCTAATCGATTGATAGCAAAATAATCTTCTTGATGGAATTGATAAAGCGCCCAATGGTGCTGCGATAGCAGAGGGAGAGTCAATGATTGTTGCAGCGATTTTTTCAGCCATTTGGGCAACCATGTTGGCACATGACTGGCGCTCATATTTACATTAGGTAATGGATTGTCCGCTAGCTGGGTTAAATTGACTGCCCAAAACCGATAGGGGTAATGAAATTCATGACGGGTAGGGATTTGTCTGGCATGCCAAGTCATACCTTGCAGGATTTGATGGGCAAATGTCATGATGATTTACCTTTGAGGGGTGTTGCACAAACCATCATGCGCTAGGTTTTGGCAAAACGCATGGTTGGTCGTGGCGGTTACTTGCCGTCGTTGCACCACCAAGAGTTTTTTGTCAGCGTGGCTTGGTAACTTTGATACGGTAAATTTTGCCGACGGTTTGCTGGGCTTAGACAGCCGTTTGATTTGTGCAGCGGTTGTGGCAGCGGTGGTATTGGTAGTAAGCAAAATGTCGATATCCACCCCCAAACTTTGGCATACCCGCAAGCCACTTTTTACCCCATCTTCATGAAACCCATTAAACCAATAAGCACCACAAAAATGGGTATGCCGCTTCGCTGAAATTTCATGCCAGCGTTTTTGGGCATCGGTCATTTTGTTGTCATATACAGGGTGGCGATAATCCACCTGTTTAATGACATGCGCCTCATTAATCGGCGTATTAAGCGTCACCAAATAGTTATGTTTTGCGCTCAATCGCTCAAGGATATTCATGTGATACGTCAATATAGGTTTTTGGTCAGCCACGCGCGCGGTGGGTTTATCTATCGCGTAATTCCAACTTGCCCAAGCCAGCGATTTTTTGGGTAGAACTTGGGTGTCAGTATGCAAAACCGCTTCGTTATCTGTATAGTCAAAAGCCCCTAAAATAGCCGATTCTGTCTCAGTGATATCGGCTAGTAGACGTTTTGCTACATCGGCATGGCAAGCAAATACCACGTCATCAAACACTTGGGCTTGACGCTTACCTTGATGAATAAATTCAATGCTAACGCCATCCTTGCCACGCGTGACCGATTGCACTGGGGTATTGATATACAGGGTTGTACCTGCTTCAGCAAGCCGAGTAATTAAGGCATTGACGTATTGCTTCGAGCCGCCCACCAAGGTAAACCACTGTGGGCGATTGACCACATCTAGCAGACCATGATTATCAAAAAACTGGGCAAAAAAGAGTAGGGGAAAACGCTTGGCATCATCCATTCCCATCGACCATATCGCAGACACCATCGGCACCAAGTAGTTGGTTTTAAACAACTCGCCATAGTCATGACTGTCTAAATAATCCCCGAGTGTTTGCTGACTTAAAGCTGCTTGCTGCATTTTATCGGCTTGGCGAAAATTTGCTAATAGTGATTTGGTCTCGCGATTAAAGCGTAAAATCTGCTGAACAAATTGCCAAAATCGGGGGCTTAGCATATGGCGGCGCTGAGAAAACAGACTGTTTAACGTGTGACCATTGTATTCAAAATTAATATAAGTATTTTTAACCGAAAAACTCATCTCAGCTTTTTGAAATGGCACATTGAGTTCATCAAGCAGGCGAATAAAATTGGGGTAAGTACGCTCATTAAATACAATAAACCCTGTATCGATGGCGACTTTTTCCGTTGATGGTCTAAACGGGTTGTTAAAAAAAGGATTGTCAAAAAGTGAGCGCTCGGTAACAGTGACATCCAGCGTATTGACATGCCCGCCTAGATAATCATTGCTTTCAAATACCGTCACTGCATGACTGTCCTTGAGATAATACGCACATGTTAGCCCTGATACCCCACTGCCAATAATGGCAATATTTGGCTTAGTAGGATTGGGGACTTTGTGAGTAGAGTTCGGGGATTTTTTTGTAAACACTGCCATGTGCGGATATACCTTTAAAGCCAAGTCAAATGATTAACAAGTCAAATGATTAACAAGTCAAATGATTAAGTTGTATGAGAAAGTTTTGAGCCTACAAAATGCCATACGCCATCAGGTAACTGCGCCAACAGCTTTAAGGGCTGTACCAATGTCTGCGGAAATTCAATGACATTATCATCATTGGCAATGCCTTGTTGAATGGCTTGGCTGGCTTGCTGTACGGTTTGCAAAAAAGGCATTGGAAAGTCGTTCTGTAGCGTCATCGGCGTTTTGACAAAGCCCGGTACTACCAAAGCCACTTTGACACCATAAGGTTGCAGGCTCATTTGCAAGGTTTTGCTCAGATAATGGATTGCCGCTTTTGAGCTACCATACCCCTCTGCACGCACAAAGGGCACCAAAGCAGAAGCAGAGCCGACGGTGACAATTTTACCTTTAGTTGCTTTCAGGGCGGGTAGTAGCGCTTCGATGGCATGCACTAACGAGCCATAATTTGCGTTCATCACCCTCATGATAGACCGCGAATCAAAGTTTGGCATGTCGATATATTCGCAAACACCCGCCGCCGCGATGAATAAATCTAGCGTTTTAATGTCGCTAAAAGCTTGCATCACGGCATCATACTCGGTTAAGTCAAGCTGAATCGTTTTTGCTCCCATCGTTGCCAACGTGTGCAAAACATCGCTGTTTCGCCCCACCGTATACACATCATGCCCTTGGCTTAGATAATCCATCGCCAACTGTAAACCGATGCCTGAGGTTGCACCTGTGATGACGATGGATAAAGGCTTTGAGGGATTGGGGGTTGACATCATAGCGACTCAATATAACAACTCAATACAAAATTTTGAAAACGACTTACCGCATACTATAAAAGAGTAGCGGATAGTTAGCAATAGGTTTTATACTATTTAGTATAAAAATATAATTATTGGTATATAATCAAATAATAAGTATCATAAAAACATTTGTAGTATAATATTAGCTAATTTTTAACCTCATAAATATTAGAAACCTGAAAAACATTAGAAACTTGTGATGAAAAAGTTAACGTTTAAACAGCGAATGATGCTAGAGCGTGAGTCGCTGATTATTGAAACAGTCAACCATTTGTTAGCCACCAAAGGCTATGACGCGATGACCGTCGATGAGATTGCTGATACGGTGGGCATTGCCAAGGCGTCATTGTATCGACATTTTCCCAGTAAAGAAGCGCTAGGCATGGCGGCGCTGGTTGATATCATGCACAAAGCGCTTGAGGTCATCAATCAGCTAAACGCGACCGACCAAACCGCCATCGATAAGCTTAAAGCGCTGACACAGTGGGCGATGCGACTAAAACTAGCGCAAAAAATGCCGAATCTGCCGAGTGAAAACTCCCAGCTGCGCGAGCTGCTAATTGCCAATGATGATTACACCAACAACTTGGTCATGTTGTCAGATAGCATCGGTGAATGGATTGAGCAAGCGCAAGCAGAGGGCAAGTTGCAAAGCAACATACCAGGACTGGCAATTTTATATACCTTATATGCCAGAGCTTGTGACCCTGTACTGGGTTTTTTACGCTCGTCGCAGCTGTATGACGATGATGAGATTATCGCTATCGTGACCCGCACGTGTTTTGAAGGGCTAACCTAGATTAAGCTAACGCAGACCACTAAAAATAGACAGCTAAAAACAGACAGCTAAAAACCCAAGACAGTGTAGAAAAAAGTAGAAAAGTATGAGTAATTTTGTGATTCATCGTGAGCATGGCATCAGTAAAGCCCAAGCCTTTGGAATAACCGAAGACTGGATTGTCTCAGCAGAAAAAGACTATAAAATGCATTGCGATGTACTGCGCAGTGATGAGCAAATACGCGTCAACTTTTCTCGTGCCGGTGTGACAGGTACGTTAACAGTAGATGATAAGGTATTTGATATGCAAGCAAAGCTTGGGTTTTTATTCAAAAGTTTTTTGCCGCTGATAGAAAAGACGGTGAATCAAAATCTTGATAACGCATTGCAAGCTGTAAAAGACCGTTAGCAGACATGGTGAGGTTTGAGTGGCAGTTAGCGTTTAGTTTAAATTATTTTATTTAACATAATATACATTATGCGAAATAAAAGCTATCGGCGTCAAAAACGAGATGTATGGCACAGTGCACTGTGATTAATTTAATGATGAAATGATAATTAGCAGCAAAACCATTTGCATTTATCAATCAATAATGAGTAGTATGCTCACTCAATTATTTATTTATCGTTTGTTTGTTTATCATTAAAATCTCCAAGGATTTATCATGATTGGATTTATTGCCCGTCACAGTACGATTTTTATGCCATTGTTTGGTGTGATTGGATTTATATTTCCTGACTTGTCGCATTTTGTCCTTGGGCTTCTGCCGCAGATTTTATTTTTCTTGATGTTTTTTACCTTGTTGGGCATTGACCAAACCCAGCTGATTAGGCGCATGACGACGCAATATGTTTGGGGGTTTGCTATATTCCAAAGTGCGCTGATGAGCTTGGCGATTACCTTGATTGCTTATTTACTGGGTGTCCGTGGTGATTTGTTGTTGGCTATCGCGGGTCTGTCAGCCACCGCACCGCTATTTGGTACGGGCGCTATTGTGAATGCAGTTGGTTTTGATGCACTGCTAGCCATGGCAAAAACCATCACAGCCACGTTGGTCATGCCGGTGAGCTTACTAGTGATATTGTGGTTACTTGGCAGCAAGGACGCCCATTTAGACTTTGTCCTGTATATTAAGCGGTTATTAATTTACATTATCGCTCCCATGATTTTGGCGGTCGCAGCACGGCAATATATTCCCCGTGATACGCTCAATACTTATTATCCAAAAATTGCCAAGTTTAACATTATTCTACTCATGATGTTTCCGCTTGGATTGATGTCGGGCTTTAGACATACTTTTGACACCAATCCCATGCAGGCGTTAAGCTTATTTGGTTTGGGCACTGCCTTGTCGTTAGTATTTTACTTTTCTGCTTATTTTTTATACCGCCGCTTTGGCTATGAAAACGCCATTATCTCTGCGCTGGCTTGCGGTGGTCGCAATGTGTTATTGGCGTATACCATCACCACGCCGTTTATGGGTGCAATGTTTTTACCGCTGATTGGCGCGTACCAATTGCCTTCGTTTTGCTTGCCGTTATTGGGTAAAAAGATGGTCAAATGGCATACTATCGACAGCCAAGCCAGTCTAAAATAATGCTGATGTTCAATCCGTTTGATTTATTCGTATGCTAACTTTTCAACTCAATCTACTGCCACAATTATCATCACAAGCCTTGTTTGGCATTTTTAAGGCGCGCTGTGAGGTATTTGTTGTAGAGCAACGCTGCGCCTATCCAGACATTGATGATACCGACTTGGTGTGTTGGCATTTACAGGGTTTTATTAATAATAATCTGGTGTGTTATGCGCGGATTATCCCAGCTGATTATCATTATTTGGGTTATGTCGCGATTGGTCGCGTGTTAACGGTTGGCGATTTTCGCGGTCACCATTATGGGCGTGATTTGATGCAAAAAGCCATTGAAATTTGCCAGCAATACTACCCTAGCCAGCCGATTTTTATCGCTGCTCAAACTTATCTGATACACTTTTATCAAGCGCTCGGCTTTTGTATACAAGGTGACTGTTACCTTGAAGACGGCATTGAGCATGTCAATATGATATTGGAAGTCAAACATGATGCATAACCGTGCTGATTATCGGCTGTATTTGGTCACAGATCGCAATTGCCTGCAACAGCAAACGCTTGAACAAGCCGTTGAACAAGCGATATTGGGCGGCGTGACATTGGTGCAGCTTCGAGAAAAAGCGATTGCTAGCAAAGAGTTCTATGAGCGCGCGCTGCGTATCAAAGCGATTTGCCACCACTATAACGTGCCATTACTGATTAATGACCGCGTCGATATCGCCCTAGCAGTTGAGGCAGATGGGGTGCATATCGGTCAAAGTGATTTGCCTTGTGGCGTGGTTCGGCAAATTTTAGGTAAAGATAAAATCATTGGGGTTTCCGCGCGCACTGCCCAGCAAGCCATCCAAGCGCAAGCAGACGGCGCAGATTATTTGGGCGTTGGCGCGATGTTTGCCACATCCACCAAACAAGATGCACAAACAGTTACCATAGCGAGCTTAACGCAAATACGACAAGCGGTAACGATTCCAATTGTCGCCATTGGTGGTATCAATCACACCACCCTGCCCGCCTTACAACAAGCGCTGCAAGCTGCCGACACGTCCATAGGTGATGTGATTGACGGCGTGGCAGTCGTTTCTGCAATTTTGGGGCAAAAAGATGTCAAACTTGCCAGTGAACAGCTCAAAAATATGATTAAATAATTATGATTAGATAATAACGAAATCAATAATTAATGCCAAATTTTACCAGGATTCATGATATTGTTTGGGTCAATGGCGTTTTTAATCGCTTTCATAAAATAAATTGCATTGCCATGTTCTTTATCCATATATTTACGTTTGCCCTGCCCAATCCCATGCTCACCTGTACAAGTTCCATCCATGTCAATCGCTCGCTCGGCTAGGCGATGTAAAATGCCTTCAGCGGTTTTCACTTCATTTTCTTCTTTCATATTGATGAGCAGCAGCACATGAAAATTGCCATCGCCCACATGGCCGACAATCGGGGCAAGCATCCCTGTGCTTTCGATGTCTTTGACCGTTTCGGTGACGCATTCAGCAAGGCGCGAGATTGGCACGCACGCATCGGTCGATAAACTGGCACATTCTGGGCGTAATGCTCGGCTGGCGTGATAGGCATTGTGGCGAGCCGTCCAAAGTTGTTTACGTTTATCTTCGGCAGTATCCCACGCAAAGTCTTGCCCTTGATACTCAGCAATGATACTTGCAAACAATTCGGCTTGTTCTTTTACGCCATTTTCTGTGCCATGAAATTCGACAAACAAGGTTGGCATTTCTTTTAAGGTTAATTGGGAATACGCATTACATGCCTTGATCTGCACCGCATCGAGTAGCTCAATGCGAGCCACTGGCAAGCCGTATTGAATGATTGTCATCACTGTTTGACACGCCAAGTCAATGCTTGGGAAATGGCAAATCCCAGAGCCTGTGCATTCTGGCACGCCAAACAGTTTCACCGTAATCTCGGTCACAATACCAAGCGTGCCTTCCGAGCCGATAATCAGCCGTGTCAAATCATAGCCTGCCGATGATTTTTTGGCGCGTGTGCCTGTGTGGATGATTTCACCGTTTGGCATGACGACTTCAAGCGACAGCACGACATCTTTCATCGTACCGTAACGCACCGCATTCGTGCCAGACGCCCGAGTGGCGACCATACCGCCAAGCGTGGCATTCGCCCCAGGGTCGATGGGAAAAAATAGCCCAGTCATCCGCAAATGATGATTGAGCTGTTCACGAGTCACGCCAGCCTGTACGGTGGCGGTCAAATCCGCTTCATTGAGCTGCAAAATCTCGGTCATCGCAGACATATCAATGCACAATCCGCCATGAGGGGCATTAAGCTGGCCTTCTACTGATGAACCAACACCAAAGGCAATCACAGGCATTTTATACTCGTTGCAAATTTTGACGGTATCGGCGACGTCGTGTTTGTTGTGAGCGGTCAAAACAGCATCGGCAGGCTCATTGGGTAGCCAGCTCATAGTGTGGGCGTGCTGTTCACGAGTGGTTAAATTGGTCGATAATTGATTGCCAAAACGTGCTTGTAGCACATTAATCGCCTGTGAAAAATCATTCATTTGCATAACTTACCTTACTTAGTTTTATCTCTAGTCCATTTGTTTTTTGGATTAATTTAGACTCAAATTACTATTAAAATCCCTTAATTCGTTAGTCAATGGGTCAATAAACGCGATGGATTTTGCCAACAATTTTAACGGTTTTGCAAAATCGGTTGTACCTTTAGGCTTGACAGTGGGATAAAAATTGTCATTTAACAGCGGCATACCTAAGCTTGCCATATGCACTCGCAATTGGTGTTTTTTACCCGTCACCGGGGTTAATCGGTATAAGCTAAACGCCCCATTATTTTCAATCAATTCAATTGTGGTATGCGCATTTGGCTCACCTTGGGCGGTCTTGGTCAAAAAAAACGGCTCGCCACGCTCAAGTCTGGAATGGATGTGAAAGGGATAACTTAAATCGCTGCGAGTCGGTGCTATGGCGTGGTAAGTTTTGTGTATTTGTCTATCGGCAAACAGCGCATGATAATAAGCGCGGCTACTTGGATTAACCGATAATAACATCACGCCTGCCGTGTCCTTGTCCAACCGATGCAAGGGTGAAATATCATTCACGGCTAACTGCTGTAAGTCTGGATGATTTCTTAATTTGGCTAGTAGGGTTTGGCTGACATAGTGACCTGACGGTGTAACGGGTAAAAAATGCGGTTTATCGACCACCAGTAAATGTTCATCCAAATGAAGAATATTGGGCTCAAATGGAATGATAGGCTCATTTTCAACCTGCCTATAGTACAAGATGGTTTGCCCTGCCAAATAGGGCGAATCGTGTTTGAGCGGCTCACCACGCTCAAGGCTAATTAAACCGCTGTCAAATCGTCGTTGCCAGTTTGCCAAACTAATATGAGAAAAATGCGCCGCCAAATAATCGATAAGCCGCCCACCCATAAACGACTTATCATGGGGTAAATATAACTTACTGGGTTTCATGCCATGCTCTATCATGTTAAATCTATCATCTTAAAAAACCACTTTATCGATGCTGTTTTACTTTACGCCCATTTAATGGGTTAACAACAGCTGCACAGTTATCGCATGATTAATGCTTAGCACATCATTGGGCAGCAAAACATCATGTCGGTTGATGGGTTGACCGTTTCGGGTAATGCTGATGTTGGGATCGATCTCATCAATCAGCAGCTGTCCTTGGGATTCGACAATCGCAAAATACACGCCACTGGCAGGCTTTAGGTCATTGGCGGCAAATAGACGTAAGGCATGCGCGATTTGCGACTCGCGACTGGCAAACAAAATCGGAAACTCGCGTACTTTTTGTTGGCGCTCCCCTAGCCCATCCACAGATTTTATGGTCAAAACAATCTGCTGTGGATTTTGGTTCAACTGCGGCAGTTTGCTTTGCGCTTGGCGTGGCGCAGTACTAGCAGCACTAAAAGCCGGCGGGCTTGCTGGGATATGATGATTTGAGTTTGGCTGTGGCTGATTCTGAGTCTGAGTCTGAGTCATGAATTTAACACCCAGTTTAATCTCATTGCTAAACACCTCACCTTTTTGCAAACGTGCGATATCAGTTGGCGTGGCTTGCACTTTGGCTTTTAATCCAAATTGCGCTTCGCCGGACAAGGTTACCCCAATTGTGGCAAGCTTAGGTTTTAATACTTCATAACCGTAAGATACCAAATCAATGGCATCATGCTGGGTATGGGTGGATTCATGGGCATGATTAAAACTGCTAAATAACTGCTCCACCATCGCGGTTGTCAGTCCATCATTGGATTTCAATGTGATTTGAGTAATGACTTGGGATTTATCCACCAATTGTTTCGCCGCTGCCATAATCGCATCGGTCAATAAATCTTGGTACGGCTTGGCGGATTTTTGGATGTTTGGCAACACAGTTACCATCGGCTTGGACACAGGTGTTGGCGTTTGAACCGGTGGTTGCACCCTTGGAGGTTGTGGCTTAGAGGATACAGATGGCATAGCCTCAGTATTCACCAGCGGCGGCTGCATCGGCGCAACTGCAGGTGCTGAAGGTTGTATGGGTGATTGCGCGGGCGGTACAGGCTGTGGTCTCGGTTGCACAATCGGTTGTTGTGGCATCGCCGATGAAGGCACGGGTGGCTGAATGGGTTCTGGCAAAGTTATTTGTGTGCGCTCAGGGTAGTGTCCTGTAGCAGATTTTTCTTCAGCAAATCGTGGTATCAGTCGCCCTAACAGGCTTCTATATAGACTGGGATACAGACTGGGTTTTTCGTCTTCGTCATCTAGCGCATAGCCATCAAGCCGTTGAATCAGCAAAATGACCGAATTATCTGCTTCGCTGGCTGTGTCGTCGTCATCCGCTGTTTGGGCGGCATGGGTTTTAATCGGCAAAATATGAATATCAGGCATGGTGTATTTGAGCGATTGGGTAAATTGTCGGTAGCTTTCTGCCATTTTCTTATTGGCAGTGATATCAAAACTTGTCGGCACGGAGAGCTGAACACTCACACGTTGTAAGTCATCAATGGCGGTGGTGTAGAGGCTAAAGAAATTTTCCATTTCATCAAACACATCGCTTGGGTGTTTGTCGTCAATGATAAAACGGTGATTGGTGGTGATGTAAGCCATAATTTACTCTTAATGGTGAAATTTTTTATTGATGGGTTTGTGTTTTTTTAACCGCTTGCGTAGCATCAGTTACTGGACTAGCCACTGAATCAGCCCGTGGGTTGGCGTTTGCAGGACGGCTAATCGCTGAGCTTTGATACATCTGTTTGGCTAACACCATGCCTGCCTGTACCGCTCGGTTAATGCCATCGCGAGGGTCATCGACCAAGCCATTTTTAGTCCAGTTACGTTCAACCAATACCGCTACCGCTTTATCCCATTTGCCATTTTTGTCTTTTAGCCCATAGACAAACCATTTATACGGACGAGCATAACACGCCACCGATGGCTGAGTTTTGCCTGCGCGAATGTCCGCATTGTTACACAGATTTGCCACCATACTGGCGGTGACATTGGGGGTATAAAAGCTGCGACCGTTTTGGCGGGTTGGATAGTTAAAGCCGGGCGTGCCTGTTTTGCCCACTATCACGCCCTGTGTCCATGCACAGCTACCAATCGCTTGGTTACAGGCAGCAAAAGCTGTGCCGTTGCCGCCGCCCAAACCTGTGCCTGCTAGCAGCGTACCTGATAATAAATTGAGCGCACCACGGGCGTCCGATTGGTTGATACCCAGTGGCATGGCGCCGAGTTGGCTGGTAGCTGTGGTCAATGTTTCTTGACTTTGGGCATCGCCTCGCCAGGCTTTAGGACGCAGCGGAATTTGATTAACGCCCCACAAATCCTCAATCAAATGCACGCCGCGACGCTGGGTCGCGCCATTATCGGCAATCAGCAGATTGGCAAACATATCCGACACACCCAGTACCGAGGTTTTGGCATTACCTGCGCCAAACACTTGGTTCATGCTGGCATTGAGCATATCGCCCCCTTGACGACACGCCCCATTCATACGTCCGCCATTGGCTTTGACACAGCTTGCCACTTGGCTTTCGGTAAATTGTAATTGTTTGGTGGTGTAATCTTGCTTGCCATCGGTGAGCAGTACACCTGAAAAATAGCGGCTTTGTAGCATCGGGTCGCTATTGTAGGCTTTACCAAACAATAAATCTTTAAATCCGCAATTCACTCCCCCTTTATCGGCACAATTTACACTCCAGCCCATGTCATCACTGGCTTTTTTAAAGGCGGGCATACCTGGGCAAACGCCTTGTCGGTCACGTTGCAATGACATCGCACTGGTCGTGCGGTAACAATATAAAAAATTCGCCACTTTTTCGGTGGATGAGCTTGCCATCACTTGTTTGAGATATTGCGCTTCAGGGGTTTGCATATTTTTAAACCGTGGATTAGCGCTTACCAGTGCCAATGCTTGTACGGTTTTAACGGTCGAACCTGGGTATACGGTTTGGTATAACGCATGGTTCATGAGGTTTTGCTTGCTCCAGTCTTTTTTCCACAGTATCGGGCAACCTGTGGGCTTAATCGTGGTATCGCCATTATCGGCACGGTAGCAGTTGGAGTCAGCGCTAGCAAGGGCAAGCACACCTTGGGTTTTGACATCAATCACCGCGATACCGATACTGCGTACCAAGGCGCTCTCATACATGCCATTGGCGACGTTTTGCAACGCAGGCGACAGCACGCTATTACAGTCCGCGCCATTGGGGCTATTGGTGACACAATCCGCTACTTGCTGGGCGGTGGTCTGTACAGCGGGATCCAGGGTTAACGCCATGTTGTAGCCGATTTTGATATCCGAGCCATCGATATTGATACTATTGATTGGCGGTGCCGTGAGTTTTTGCCACCAGCTGCGTTGATCATTTTTTTGTTGGTAGCTTTGATAAGCGTCCAATAACTGACGGTCAAAATGGCTGGCGTGAATGTTGGACAATTCGCTATACATCAACCCTAGATTGGTCGGTAAAGCAACCTCAGTTTTGCTGGTGGAGGCAATCCGTTTTTTCGGGTCTTGCGTGGGTTTGTCTTGTAGGGTTTGCAGCACGCCATTGGCTTGGTTTTGAATATCGTTTTTGGTTTTAGTAAACGCATTATTTGGGTCAGATGATGGTGCATTTGGTAAAGTCACCGACCCTGTCAATGATTTAGCCAACAAGGATTTGACCGACACCGGAATCAATCTAGGGTTATTACAAAGTTGGGTTAATGGATCAACGTCACCTGTGTCAGTCATGGTATTGCCACGATTATCGACATACAGGTAGCCTGTTTGATTGTCCGCCGTTTTGGCGGTTTTGATATACACACAGCCCGGTAGCCCATACCAAGGGTTGGTTTGGGTGAGCCAATTGATTGGCATATGGGCGACATTGGGGTCGTTTTGGTTGCGGCGATTGGGCTGTTGTTCTCGCCATTGTAGCTGCAACAATCGCTCAGGGCTGGCAAGCGTTCTTAGCGCAAAGGCTAACGCGTCTTCGTTGATATGTTGCTCACAGGCTTGTTGCCAAAGGCTGGCAGTTTGCAATTGGTATTGGTTGGCCAGACGTTTTTGCTGATACAAGCTCAACAGACTTTGATTAACTCGGTTGATACTGTCGGTAAAACGGGCTTGGTTTTTGGGCTGAGTTAAATTGCACGTTTTGGCAGGCGTGGCGTTGACCGAACTTGATAGATTAGCGTTTGCACTTTGGGTATTAGTATTTTGGCTGTTGGCTTGGTTGACCACATCCGCCATACCCAGATTATCGACGACAAGTGACACGGCGTTTTCATTCGCCTCTGCATTGTACGTGGTATTTGAGGCGGTTAAGGGCGAGAGATACCACGCCAGCCAGCCGATAAGACCGACAACAAACACCACCAGAATCACTTGTAAGTTGGTCAAAATGGTTTTGTAAAGCGCTTGAGAAACCCGAAAACTGGCAACTTTACCGTCGTTTTTGATTTTTTTGTTAGTATTTTTTGTTTCAGTTGCTTGCGTATTGTCGGAGGCATTGGCAGGCGTGGCTGTTTCTTCAACCTCTGTGGTTGAATCAATGACATTATTATCTTGTGGTAAGATGTTAGAATCTATGTTTTGGACAGTTTCTAACTTGCCACTGTTCATAGTTTCTTGACTGTTTTCGTCTTTCGGGGTTTGGTTTTCGGTCATTTTGAACCTTTAATTTCTGCAAGCCTTACTAAAATTTGACGTCTCTACGATTGGATAAGTTATTGAGCATACGGTTTACGGTTTATTGCCGTCCAAAATCAACTTCGGCTGAAACAGCGCCAAACTGAGCATAATACTATTGAGCCATAAATTACTGGTGCCATAACTTAAAAAAGGCAACGTCACCCCCGTGAGCGGCAAAATTCCTAAATTCCCCGAAATGGTGACAAGTGCCTGAAACACCGTAATCACTACCCACAGCAAAATCACCCACGCCAGCAAAAAATAACCGCCCGATAACAGCCGTGATTTCATCTGCTCACTGGCAAACGCCATCTGCTGACGGGCAATGAGCGCAAGCCAAGCAAAATACACCATCATCAGCCCCACACTGGCCCCGATACCCACCACTGCCATCACCGAAGTGATGGTATAGTCACTTTGCATCTGTAGCGGTACGCCTTGACAGCCCGATAAATGATACCCGCACCACGGAATATCGCCAAATCCATAGCCAATCATCGGCACACTATCGCGAAACCAATGCAAAATCGCCATCTGATCGTTGCTCGCCACAAACGGATTGACCCACGCATTGACCCGCTCGGCAGTACGCGCATCAAACCCGCTTAAATTCACCAATACCATCATCAGCAAAAGCAAAATCGCGGTACTCGACAACACGCCCAAAATATAACCCCGACCGCCCATTTGGAAAATTTTGTTGGATAGCGCCACGCCCACCAAAAAGGTAAACAAAAACAAAAATACCAACATGGTGCCTTTTTCATTGGCAATACCCAGTGCAATAAACGGCAACACCACCGCGAAAGCAAGCAGCAGGGTCATTTTTTTGGAGCGGAAAAACAGATGATTAATCAAGCCGCGTTGGTTAATCGCCAAAAACACGCCCAAGAACACCATCAGCCAAATCTTTGACAGTTCAGCGACTTTCGCACTGTCACTGTGAATCAACACTGCCAAGCCCAAATAACCCACCGCAAAGGCAAGCAGCCACACACGGGCTTTAGTCATCGCCGATTTGACATTGCCCCAACTGCTGTGTAGTAAGTTATTGGCAACGAGGGTTTTAAGCCCCCAACTAACCAAACTGCTAATCGGGCGAGCCAGGCTAATAAACACAAAACACCAAAACAAATCTTTGAAATGATTGAGAAAAATATAACGCAGTGACAAATAACTACGGGTGCTTAAATCAAATAAAATCATCAAGCCAAAGGTGGCAAAGCCTACAAACAACGGATAAATCCACGCAGATGACAGCATGGCACGGTTGTCGGGGAATTTTTCCATCAACCGACGCATGGGCGAAAAAATCGTCAATACACTCAGTAGCACGCCGACGCAAAACAGCACGCCCCCCACCATCATCGGCAGAATCACCGTATGGCTAACACCCGCAATAACCAGTCCCCACACGGTGATGGCTATCGGCAACACTTCTAGCCAGTGCTTACGCCGCGACAGCCACAGTAACCCCCACGTCACCCACGACCAAATACACACCTGAGTGAGCATTCCCAAATGCGTGGGCGTGCCAATTAACGGCAGTAAATTGTTCGCTTGCAGGGCTTTTTGTTGGTTGTTATTGGCGTCATAGATACTGGCGACATCGTTTGCCGATTGATTTAACAGTTTGGCAATGGCGGGCTGATTGCTAAACAGGCGATTGTAGGCAAAACGTCGATTACCATCGGCAACCGCAAGCAATGACACCGCAAAATTAGCTTGGTCGGCAGGGGATAATTTATCGGTTTTTACCGCCATTAAGTTGTCTAAACTATCGAGTTGCCCGCTAGCATTAAGGTGTAGCCAATCTTGGCGATTGCTGAGTTTATCGCCACCCAAATTCACTTCCGTTTCATTTTCAACCAGCTCAGTTTGGCGTTGCTGTTTGCCTTGGGCTTGCCATGCGGCCGCTAAAGCTTGTTGGGTTTTAACAAAATGTTGCTTTGCCTCACTCATTAATTGTGTGGGCTGACTGGCTTGGGCACAGGCTTGAGTCATGCCATAATTGGGGTCATTACGGTTGTCATACAGATTAGTAATAACGTTGTCGCCACAATATTTGCTGAGCAGTTGTGGTTTGGCGATGCCTTCAGTATAGCTGGTGAGTTCGAGTTGATAACGCTGCAGTTTGGGCGAATGGGCATAATCTGCCAGTAAAAATGCGCCAATTAACAGGAGCCATACCACCGCTAAAATCATGATTTCGCTCAACGTTTGCGCTTTAGCGTTGGGTTTTTTGCTGGCTTTTGTACGACTCACTATGTTTAGCATGGGGTTTTCCAAATTGATTAACTTTTTTATTGCTATCCCTGTTTAAAAATTAATTGGGGTCATACAACACCACCGTACGCGCGATTAAATCATGCAGCGTTTGTTTACGGGCGGTAAACCACATCAAAAAACCAAATGGCAATAAGATAAGTTTTAAGGTTTCGCGGATTAACGCATGGAAAAAATTAACCCGTTGACCCTGCATACCAAACACCCACATACCCATAATCACCTTGCCCACCGTTGCTTGTCGTCCCAAACAGGTCAATAACGTCATATAGAACAAATAAAATCCATACGCTATCAAGGCAAGCGTTTGATCGGTAAACCCACGAATGCCAAGCTGCGGTAAAATCTGCGGCAACAATAATTGATAAGCCAATCCCAATAATAAACTCACTAACGCTAAATCAAATAGATAAGCCAATGCACGGCGCACAAAACCTGCATATAGCATGGTATGAGCCGGCTTACGAGTCTGCAGCGCGGTCGAAGGCAGCTGATTGGTAGTGGGCGTTGGGTATTGGCTAGGTTGCTGTGGCTGTACTGCAGGAGCGACATAAGAAGTCGCATAGTCAGTGGGTTGTGCGGGTGGATTTGACGCCTGAGCAATATCAGGCTGTTCATAGTTAGTCTGTGGATAAATTGGTTGAGAAGGTTGCTGCATAGGTTGACTAGCCTGAACAGGTTGCATATCGGTCGGTTGATAATTGCCTGCAAATGGATTTGGTGTATAACTTTGCCAAGTAGAATGTTCTGGCTGCGGCGCGTCATAGGCATTATAGCCACTTGACTGTACAAACGAATTTGCTTGCTGCGGCTGAGTATGATTATCAGATTGTTGCGCAAACTGACGACTGCCACAATTTGGGCACATAACCGCGGTTTTTGGTAATTTTTGACCACATTGTTGGCAGACAATAATCATAGATGTTTACTACCCTATTTTCATATTTCCAATTTGATAAACTAATTTGACGATCCGACGACCCAGTTGTATGGCGGCAAGCACTCAGCGGGCACAGGATTAGCGCTGCTACTGTTTTGCTGGTCGATAATGGCTAACACTTTTTCGGCGATGGGTACCAGTTCTGGATAGGTTTGCGGATAATTTAACATGTTTTGGCAACGTTTTTGTTGATCGTCCGTGGTATAAAACTGTGCCAATAACGACCCCACTGCGCCTTTGTCATCACCCGCTTGCAGTGCCATTGCCGCTGCCAATTCAATCATATAAGTATTGGGGTATTTGCTGCTATCACGCGGCGTTTGTAGCGCATATAGCAAAAAAGATTTGCTATAAGGATAGCTATTTTTAAATAAATAATAAGCGAAATTGGCGACATATTCGCCTTGGTTAGGATTGTATTTCACTGCTTGCGCTTGAAGATAAGCGGCGGCTTTTGGGTCTTTTTTGCGCCAGTAATAGCTTTTTGCCGCTTCATTGAGTTGTTTGGCGAGCGTTTTATTCGTGGGCTGCTGTTTAAAATAGCCCATATCCGCGTTGCGAAAAGCTTCAAGCGAGTATTGCTTTGTCGCATTGATATCTTGGCTGTAACCCAGCTCTTGCAGCTGTTTGAGCGATGGCTCGGCAAACTCACCCACCTTGACTACGTTATCAAAAAACTCAGGGCTAATACCGAGCGTGTCTTGATACAGCTTGGCTACGCTAGTTTGCGACGAGGAAGAAAAAAAGCCATTTTGCGCTTTAAGCGCTTGCGTCATAGTGGCTTTTGCAGTCGGCAGCGATTTGATGATGGTGCTGTAACTATTTTGGCTTTTTGGTTTTTTTTGTGGATTGTCATCGGTACTTGCCGCTTGGGCATTATTGGACTGATTGTTAGTGGCGGATTGTGATGTTGTTGGTGTTGAGGCGGATTTTAACCTTGATACGCCATAGCCACCGATTGCCACTAGGCCAGCAATCATCGCTATCAGCCACCCTTTAGAGGGCTTTTTGACAGATACCTCACCGGTAGAAGTTGTATACGGTGGCGTAATGGATGTCGCCTCTGTAGTATCAGTGTGATGCGCAGGTTCCGTTATCGTATCTGCCATTGTATCTGGCATCCCCATTGAATGAGTCGCCGGTGTTTGGGTGGCGTCATCGACTGCATCCACTGCATTGATGGGTTGGCTCGGTGTACCCCTGTGACTGCTAGCCTGCGTATTGAGCGACTGCTCAAGCCGACGATTAGTTGCCAATTTTTCCTCATCCATCGAACCGGTCAAAGCCGCGCTTGGCTGATGATTTGGGTGATTTTCGGCAGAGGACGCTACAGAAGCACGGGTGGGCGTGGTCTGCCAGACGCTGGTTGTCGCTGCAGCGCTGATTGCGGATACAGGCGTGACGGGCGTGGTTAACGGGTTATTCGGTACGGTTAAAAACAGACAGCGATGACAGGGTTTACCGACAAAATGAATGTGGCTAGCATCATTGGGATAATTTTCACACACTTTAAACTGGCGGTGTTGAACCAATCCGCGTAGATGGTTTTCCCAATCGGCGGCGCTTGGGCGATCAGTTGGATGGGTGGATAAAAACGCTTTATCAAACAGCGCACGGGTTTGGTCATCCCAACACACATGAATGCTGTTTTTTAGCGGTGCAATCTCTGGCTGTGGCTGCAAGCCGTAAGCATATAGCCGTTCTTTGATAAATTGGTCGGTGTTGCGATGGGCAGCGTTTTTTAATCGGTCTGACACAGGGATAAAATAAAATGGATGAATACCATTGTTTAAAATTTTAAACAGCTCAATCGCCAGTACAAAACGGTCGTGTTTTTCATCCAATAAACCAATATCTTTGTGTTCATGATATTCAGGACTGGTCATTTCAGGGGATATAACAGGACTTGGATAAACGCTGCCATCACTGGCAGTAATACGATAGCTATCACAGTCGATAAACCCAACTATAAAGCCTTTATAATCATCATCCATGCCCGTGCTTGGCTCTGGCATCAGGCGCATATTGGCTTCTTTAAAATCAATAAAGGCATGCCCATGACCATGTAAGTCCGCCATCAAGGCGCTAATATTGGCACACAGCTGTACACGATAATTGAGACTCTGCTGATACGCGGTCAGTTTTGCCGCCTCTCGTGGGTACATAAAAGGATTGAGCGATAACGACCTATCAAAATCCAGCTCTGGCATGGCATAGCCAATGAGCTCATCATGCTCGCCGACAATCAGATGTCTCACCCAAGCAAACTGGGTATACCCTACCCCATTAATCACTTCATAAATATGCTCAGGCGGGCGCGCCATCATGGCTTGTAGTTTGGCAAGGCTGGGGTTTTTGGGGTCGATGGGATTTTTAAAGATTTTTGCCACCAAATTGCCCGTGCCTAACAGATTACCAAGACGGTAGACAATGCCCATACCGCCAGAGCCGATCTCATGAGAGATAGGCAAATCAATGGTGATACGCTGATTGTTTGCAATTAAATACGGCATGAACTATCTCTTAAGATTGGCAGATGAGGTGGGTAAAGCGGCTAACTCAGTGCTAGCAGTGGCACTCATATGATTTATTGTGTCAGTAATACCCAAATAGTATAGCTGTATTTGCTGATTGCCGCTAGAATCGCTGACCGTGCTAGCTGGCAAAACCGTAGAGGCAGTAGCTGCTGTATGGCTGGTAGAGCTAGTTAAAATTTCTGATAACCCTTTATCGAGCGTCAGAGTATCCAAGATTTCCGTCTTTTTGCTTAACCCAGCTATTTGGCTCGTTATCGATTTGATAGGCAAGCTAATTTGGCAGTTGTAGTAATGCATCGTGGGTTGGATGGTGACCCCTAAACTTGTCAAATCATGGGTATCGGTAACTGGCAAACAGCTTGCTTTAGCGGCAATTTTGACAACATGATTGTTAAATTGTGAGGCGTTCAAAGTAGCCTCGGTCTCGGTATGTTGGTTTTGCAAAGCTGTACTCGCTGCACCACTGGCAACCGTTGGGTTTTTATTAGCGACCACCGTGGTCACAGTGGCGGATAATAAGGGCTGATTCGCATTATTTTTGTTTTCGTTTTTATTGTCGTTTTTAGTTTTAGCGCTACTTGTTTGTTTAGATTTTTGCTCGATGACATCGATAGACTGACCTTGCGGGCTAGCTATTATTACCTTAAAGATGGGATCATCGCTCGGATTGCCACTTTCGGTAACCGTTGCGGCTTCGGTCAAGTTAATGGCATAGGAATCACCCAGTGCGTGCGCGATCAGTGGGGTCGTTATAGCCGAGGTGGGCGTTGTACTCGCCACCGATGCTGCAGTATTTACATTGTTGACAGTTTGCGTCGGCAGCAACCGATCTTTATTTATCCAGCCCAATATACCTGTACCAATGAGCATCACTGCGCCAGCCATCATAGCGGTATTACGCCGCTGTCTAGTTGAGTCACTGACGGACTGTGAAGGCGGCAAAACCTGTGACGTTGTGGCAGCTGGAGTTGCAGGAGCAGTATCTACAACACTGGCTTGCGGCTTTGGGTTATGCGCTATGTTATTGATGTTATTAAAGGCTAGGTCATCAGGCGTGCTAGTGGCGCGGGTATTTTTATGATTGACAGCATCGGTATGCCATACCGTGGGGTTGTTTGGTGCGGTCGCTATGATTTCAGTCACTATAGTGTCATTCGCTAGGGCTTCATTTTGTACCTCAACCATCGGTTCAAGATTTTGATAATGCTGTTGATTTTTTAATAACACCACCAAGGATTTATCATCACCGGTTAATCGATAGGTGGCAGGGTTGCCAAGCGCCTGTTCAATAATCGCGCTGCCCTGCTGTGAGCATTGACTTTGGGTTAAATTAAACAGCAAGTTGCCAAAAAAAGGGCGGTAAATTTTGGGCGTAACACTTGCGCCTTCAAATACCAAGTCCGCACAGCCATCCGACATCAGTGCAAGGCAATCCACTTGCGATAAATCAATGGACTCAACCCGTAAGAAGGATTGCCAATTGTCTTGGGTGATAAAATGCGTCTCATTGACGTATTCATTCTTGCTATCATCCCCGTACACTTGCAAGTTGGTAAAATAATCAATGTGAGGATGGCGCACAACAAATTGGCTGGTGATGAGGGGACTATCACCGATTTGCACCAATATGGCTTGATGATTTGAATGGATGAGTAGTCCAGTAAAGGTTGTGTGATAATCTCTTAGGCTCGATTCAGCGGGTAGCTGCGACTGCAGGTCGAGGCGTATTTGTGATAATTGCTCGATAATTTGCTGTTTGACTTGCACCAAATCAAACGCAATGCCGTTGATACTGACACTGCAACTGACACTAAGACCCAGAAGCATTTGTGCAATCGCTTGACTAAAAAACGCTGCCCCCGCTTGGCTAAATTTTGCCGAGCCTGCCCCATCACATACCACGGCGACCATACCGTCTTGGGTTTTTTGCAAATAGATACTGTCTTGATTGGGCAGGTTGCTGTCGATATGGGATTTACCAATACTGGATGCGCCATACACTTGCCAAGATGGTTGGACTGATGATTGCGATGTTTGCGCGAACAAATCCGTGGTTTGGTTCATCATTATCCCCAATTTTTTTAGGTTTTTTATTAGTATTAGCGTTGAAGGTGATTGTCTTTACCATCAACTTTGAATGGTCGCCCACGGTGAGATGCTCCCTAATTGCACGGTTTCCCCAGGCGCAGATTGTGACACGGTCTTAAGACTCGCGGACAACCAGACAAAAAATTCGACAAATTTAACGGAGTTGAGATGCACGGGCGGGGTTAAAATCGACAGTTGCTTGAGCATCTTAACTTCTTGCACGCCTGCATCAATGGCAATCGGATAAATAATACATTGATTATTTTGCTCGGCTTGGTGACATTGATTGATAGCCGCCTGCCACACATCTTGGCTATCGGTGGGCAGACCATCCGTCATGGCAATAACCCAAGGACGGGTATAATTGATACCGTTGTCGCGTAGATTGATACGCTCCTGCTCAATCAAATTGAGCGCAAGTAACATACCTTGCCCGAGCGGCGTCATGCCATTTTCACGAAATTTAATGGGGAAAAAATCAATCGCATCTGTCCAGTCCATCATCAGCTCTGCGGTATCATTGACCCCGCCCACGATGACAATGGCTAAACGCACACGGTTGCGGGCTGTTTCATCTTTCATCAAATCATGATAAAACGCTTCAATCCCTTCATTGAGCATATCGATACGGCGTTTGTCGCCATTGCCTGAGCGTATCGCCATTGAGCCTGACAAATCCAACACCAAAACGCACAGGGTACGCTGGGCAACGTTATTGCCGTAGTCGATTTCACGAAACTGCGGGGTGAGGGCTTGCGGGATGGATGGCGGCGTAGACTCAGCTGGGTTTTGAAAATTGGGTATGGGGTTGTGGGCGACCATAAAAGATATCCTATTTTTATTAAAATTATTGTAATCGGTATCTCAGCAAAAGCCGATACGAAAAGCAAGGTTTTTTGTGGGGATTTAATTAGGCTGTGTCCCCAATTCAAAAACGAGATAAAAAGTGCCAAAATATGCCTAAATCTATAGCATTTAGAATAGGAA
>NZ_JBIQEC010000025.1:0-28071 GCF_045370505.1 Moraxella sp. 179-F 1C4 NHS
ACTATTGTTCATTAATCCCGTCAGGCTATGCTGCCTGACTCAAGCAAACCTGTCTCCGATAAAACCAGGACGGTTCATAGGGCCATTACCTGTGGCACGTACTTCTTCGGTGTATTGTGATTTAATGCTACTGTTTAAGCTGTCAATTAAACCATTTAATTGTGCTTGGCTAACCCCTTTACCGTCCTTTTGCGCAGCTAGAATGTCAGATAGCTGTTTTTGTTGGTCAGGGGTCAAATTGTCCGGGTTGGCTTTGGCAAAGTCGGCAAGTAGCTTTAGGGCGTCTTGTTTTGCCGCAGCATTATTGTCAGCGCTGCCTGTCTGATTAGAGGCAGACTGGGTGCTTTGTTTAAGGGTGTTTAGGGCAGTCACTGCTTGATTCAATGCATCCACTTGTACTTTAGGCTCACCAGTCAGTGCAATGGGGTTAGTATTGATTTGAGCATTTAAAATAGGTAGATTAAAGCTAGATATTACCTCATCCGCTGGCTGATAGGTGCCTTTATAATCTAATTCTTTACAATGTTTACTACCAAATAAACCACAAGCATCAATCCAGCGCCAATAGTACTTACCATTTTCAACACGTTTGACTTCATAACCCAAATTCGAGGTCATGTCATTTTGAACCATGTCACCAAGTTGTTGGTACCCTGCGCCAGCATTAATTTGGCTTTTTTGATTGGTTAAATCGTCACCATGAATGATTAAGTTCTTCCCAGCCACTAAGCGAGCGGGGTCTGAAGCCACAACCATGTCTTTTAGCATCACTTTATCAAAGTGAAACTCATTGTAATCTTCACCAATTTTCTGCCCCGTGGCTTTAACATACATGTCTTCGCCATCATCATCCCAGTCGACTTCATCTTTGGTGTATTTTTGCGAGCTAGTGTTAGCAGCGTATTCAACAATTTTGTTTTCTCTGGCTGTTTCCGTGCGACTAACCTGCCAATCAGCATTTTCATTGCGTAACACACTGGCAGTGATAGTCATATGACCATCCGATTCAATGATCGCACCCCGATTGTTCACGCTATCAGCTTTACCCGTTGCCATATAATTGGCATCTAAATCACCGCCGATGTTCAAATCGCCATTACTGATAATTTGTGCCTGACCATTAAAATCGCTATTAAATTTATTCGTACGATCTGGGTTGGGGTTGTTGTTTAACTGTTTAACCCCGATATCAAGCTGCTGACGTGCCGCAATCACAGGGGCAGGGGTGCCATTACCCTCGGGAGTATTATTGAGCGTATCGGCTTTAATCGCCACATGATCGCCATAAATACGACCATAACTTAAGTTATTTAGCGTATTGCCGGCGGTCAAATAGGTATTAATACCATTGATTAACCCACGATTTTTTAGATCGTTGGTCGCTGTGATAATTAAGTTTCCACTCTCAGGATCAGTCCCAGCACTGATAAGACTGGCATCTTTTTGGTTATCAATGTTTTGTGCAGTGACTGCTAAGCGCTTGGCTGCCGCAAGCTTACCTTGGTTAATAAACTCCCCTTGGGTGGTGAGCGTTAAATTATCGGCTTCAAGCTTATCGGTGGTCCCATGGGTGAAGCTATCGGTGAGTGCCAGATTTAAGGTCGGCGCACGTAACTGACCGTCAGTGTTCAACAGGCTTTTAGCCGTGACATCCGCCTGTGTATAACCGTTAATGCTACCTGCACGGTTATACACATTGGCACTACCATTGACCTGGACACGATTTGATTCAATACGGCCGTTAGCATTATTAAGCGTTTGGCTAACATTTAATGTGGCGGCATTACCCGCGACCACTTGACCGTTGCTATTGTCGATCACTGCCGCAGTTAACGTGGCATCACCACCGGCAACCAACCCTTGCGATAAGATGGCGTCTGGGCCTTGTTTGGTATCGCTGTTGCTAATAGTGCCGGCATCCACCGTTAAATCTTGATTGGCCAGCACCAAGCCATGATTGCTGTTATCAACTACAGCTGCGGTCACACTGGTGGTATGGCCCAATAACTGACCGGTTTGATTGGTTAAGTTAGCATTGCCGGCATTGATTGTTAACGCTTGTTTGGCCGCGATTTCCCCTGCATTATTATTGACGCTACTACCGGTGCTAGTGAGCGTCATTGTGTCGGCGTTGATACGACCGTTATCGTTATTGACATCCCCAGCGTGAATGACAGCAGTGCCATTGGCTAACATACCCAGGGGTTTAGTAGCATCGCTCGATTTGGTGTATTGATTATCCAGTAACCCTTGGGTGGTGATGGTTAAACTGCCATCGGTCGCACTTTGGCTAATGAAGCCGGCATTGTTGTTTAAGGTTTGCGCTGTTAGTGCTACGTTACTACCCGCTAAAATCCCGCTATGATTATCGATTGCGCCAGAGCTGGTCACATTCAACGCATCATTGCTGGCAATTTGACCTTGGTTGGCGACATTTCCCTGAGCAATGGTAATCGCTTTCGCCGCTTGAATGCTGCCTGACGCGGTATTGGTTAGACTGCCACCTGCTATAGTGACCGCATCATTGACACTGGCAATGCTGCCTGAGTTAGTGGTACTACCTGCGTTAATCGCCATTCCTTGATTGGCGACAATTAATGCTTTGTCATTGGTCATCTGGTCAGCATTCACCGTTAACGCACTGGCAGCTGATAGCATGGCGCCATTGCTATTGGTAATGGTGCCGCCGTTTACCGTCAGATCGTTGGCGCTTTGAATCACCGAGTCGCTGCCTTGCGAGTTGACACTACCCGTTACCGTTAAATCGCCTTGACTGGTTAAAATTTTACCGCCTTGGTTATTAAGCGTTTGGTTAGTTAACTGCCCGGCAGTAATCGTTGCCTGCGCTGCTTGTATGACCCCAGCATCATTGGTGACGGTGCCTGCGCTGGTTAAAGTTAACCCCCTATTGGTGATCAATTGACCGCGGGTGTTATTGACAGTGGCACCACTGATACGCATGTCACCGCTGCCAGTGTGAATCAGTGCGCCGTCTTGGTTATTGACAATACCTGTGGCGGTTACATTAAGGTTGCTGGCATTGCCACCCAATTGACCGCCTTGGTTATTAAAATTACCCGTGTGAATGGTGAAATCGGCGCTGCCGGTTTGATTGATAGTGCCGCCTTGGTTCGACAGATTACCGGCGTTAATGGCAAAGCGATCCGCTTGCATCACTGGCTTGTGCGTCGCATCTAACGAGTCATGTATCAAGCTTGCAGGGGTGGTAAGAGCGATTTGTCCGGCTGCTTGGGTTTGCGCGCCGCTTAGAGTGATATCACCCGTTTTAGCAGTGAGTGCGATAGTTTGCGCTTGGTTTTGACTGCCGGTGTAGTTAAGCGCAGCACCGCTAACCGTTAAATCACCGGTGGCCATGTTCAACCCGGCATTGCTTTGCGCATCACGGCTAGTGATGGTTAAATGGGCAGGTAGGGTGCTTAATTTGCCATCAGGGATAAGGCCGGCGATCAATTGACCGGTAGCCGTTTGAGTAAGGCTACCCGTATCCAAGGTTAGCTGGTTACCAGCTGCCATCATGGCAGTGTTGGTTAAATTACCTTGGTTGGTGATAGCGGCATTGCCGCCCGCGTAGACACTACCGGTATTACTAAAGCGTTGACTGGTGGTGGTTAACTGATCACGACTGCTGATTTGCCCGGTGTTAGTGATGTCAGCTGCCGTCACCGCTAAGCTGCCATTACTGGCATAAACCGCCGCTTTGTTGGTGTTCGCCAACGTCCCTGTTAAATCTAGACGGCTGTCAGCTGTTGATGCGGCACTTAAGGCAGCGACCACCCCATTATCATTGTTTAAGTTGTTCGCGGTAATATCAAAGCGTTTGCCTTGAATACCGCCGCGTTGTTGGTTGTCACTATTATTAATATCCCCGGCAATCTGCCAGGTTTGCTCGCCCAGGCTTAATACACTGCCTTGCTGGCTATTATTCACGCGGCTTGCGGTCAATAAAAGATTGCCACTGCCTGCATGCTCAATACGACCGGTTTGGTTGTTTAAATCAGCAGTATTGATGGTCAAGTTTTGGCTATTGGTGGCAATGACACCGTCTTGGTTATTGAGTCCGCCAGGTAAGTTTAGGCTTAAATCATGGGTGCCTGCTTGGGTAATATTGCCATGTCGGTTATCTAACGCGTTGGCAGTGAGGTTAAGCGTGTTAGCCGCCAATTTACCGTTTTGGTTATTTAACCTGCCTTTGGCATTTAACGTCATGGTCTCGGTGGCGGTAAGCTTGGCGCCTTGGGTGGATAAATCACCGTCCGAGCTTAAGCTAATTTCCCCCGCTTGGGTGGTGCTACCGGCTAAATCGGTGGGGTTGCCGGTTAGGCTGAATTTGCCGGTAGCAAGGTGCGTGCCACGGCTGGTTAGGGCGCCTATTGTATTGACGATCAGATCTGCTTTGTCGGTCGATAAGGTGCCATCGGCGTTTAAGCCAGCGGCTAGCACACCAGTGCTAGTGTTGTTCAGGCTGCTAGCGGTTATAGTCGTCGCACCACCACTACCAATAATGCCGCTATTATCAATGGCGCCGCTGGTCAAGCGATTGCCCGTGCCGCCATACAGCTGACCGCTGTTGGTAAGATTTTGGCTTTGCGTGGTAAGCCCACCGGTCGCGGTAATGGCGCCGCGATCATTGTTTAACCCCGCGGCGGTGATATTGGCATCGCCTTGGGCACTGATATTACCTTGCGTGTTGATGAGGTCGCCTTGGCTGGTTAGCGTTAAATTGCCTTTGGCATCGACTGTCCCGCGGCTGTTATCTAGACTTGCAGCACGGATATCGGTCACTTTGCCTTGAATCACACCGTCGCTATTATTTATTGTCCCAGTACTGTCAATACGGGCATCGCCTAAAGTTGCTAACACGCCTTGGGCATTATTAATCGGCGATTGGCTGGTTAGGTTAATGCCCTGCTTACTAACAATTTGCCCTTGTGCGTTGTTAAACTGGTTAAGTTGCCAGTTTAAGGTATCGAGCTGAATGCGGCTGTTTTGGTTATCAACGCGGTTGGCCGCTTGTAGACCATTGACTGCGATACTGGATTTACCCGTATTGGTTAAGGTTTGGGTGGTGACATTAATACCGCCATTGGCAGTAATAATGGCATTGCTGCCTTGGTTGTCAATCTGTTTAGCCGTGATTTGTCCATTAGCCGTCACCGGTTCAAGCACTGGCACGGATGTGTCCGGGGTAGGGTTAGTGCTGTTGTTACTATTGGCAACTTGCTGACTACCCGTCGCCGCGGTGCTAGGGGCGTTGGCTAAGCTTGGGGTAGTGGCAGTCGGCTGATCAGCATACAAGGCTTGACCCATCACCGCTTGGTGTTGGTTGGTAAGTCCATTCGTGGTAACAGCAAGGTTGCCGCTGCCGGTTTGTTCAATCCGCCCTTGGTTGCTAAGGCTGTCAGTCGTTAGATTCACTTGTCCGGCACTTAGGGTACCAGTGTTGGTGGTGGTGGTATTGCGGATAGAACCTTGGGTGCGTGCGCTAATCAGTCCACTGTTGGTCAGGCTGCTACTATCAAGCTGCACGCCTTGTTGGCTACTGGCGATGGTGCCGCTGTTGGTGATGGCATTGCCATTGACGTTTACTGTTGCACTGTCTTTGGCACCCATAAAGCCGGTGTTGGTGAGGTTACCTTGGGCATCCAAACTTAAGCTATTGCTGGCACTGATATCCCCAGCATTGGTTACCCCTAAGCCTTTATCGGTACCAATCAGGCGGATTTTACCGGCGTACATACCGCCAAGGCTTGAAACATCTAAGGCAACGCCGGTGGCTTGGTTAGTTGCGGGTGGGTCTTTATGGGTAATTTGGGTGTTACTGGCATCGCTGTCATAGCTAACTTGGTTGCTGCCTGAGATCACATCCAAGTTTTTAGCATACACCTTTGCGTTAATCTCATTGGTTTGAGCAATCAATTGCGTATAGTCACTGGTGCTGGTATCCATGCCTTTACCATCAATACGAATTTTGCCGCCATTCACATCAAATCCAGTGAGTCTGCCATCCGTCATTTGTGCTTGACCGGTGGTCAGGGTGGTGCGAGAGGCATTGATAAAGCCGCAGCCCGAACAGGTAATACCCGCGGGGTTAGCAATCACTAGCTCGGCTTTGCCCCCGGCAATTTCGGTATAACCGGCCAATTGACTGGGGCTGGTTGAATTGACCTGACCCAAAATAACTTTGGCTTCCCCTTTACCAAGCCACGGGTTACCTTCCACCCACCCAGCCGTTTGGGTCTGGGTGTTTTTTCGGCTGTTGTTTAAGATAACGCCGTCACTACCCACATCAAACTGACTAAAGCTGTTTTTAGAGATGCCCGCTGCTGAGGGGGTTTGGATGTTAACTTGGGTTATGCCACTGGCGGTTGTTAAAATGGTGGCTTGTTCGTTTTTAGCGGCCGTAGCATCGGCAATCACTTGGGTTTGTACGTCGGCATGGGCCCATTGTGCCGTGCCTAAACTGACTAAAACAGCTGCGGTAAGCGTCAGCCATTTACCATAGCAGTAGCCAACCATACCCCATGCTTGACTGTCAGCTGTGCTGTGGCTGTTGTCATGACCACCTTGGCTGCCAGCTTTGCCTTGCGCCACAGTTTTTTCTGAAACCACGACTAGACGACCTAGGTTTTTATTAAAGATCACACGATACAGGCGGCTATTCATAGCGTTTTCCTTATTGGGTTACCTCTACGCTGTTTTTTTAGGAAGATGGGAGGTCAATGCGTGCAGCGAGTAGGGGTAAGGTAATATGTTGGTAAAAAACATCAAGCCCTGCCGTCCCTAATACAGTCAAGACAGGGTTAAAGAGATTAAAATTCAAAGTTTAAGCTAAAGCCTGAGACCCAATGTTTGTCACCAAAGCCATCGGGCTGTTTGAGTGGGTAACCGGTGAACACATCATAGCTTGCGTGCAGTGGGGCGATTTGACCTTTGATACCCACTGCAGCGCCAACTAGACTGTGGCCAAGCAGTAAATCGTTTTGGTCTTTGTTTTTCATGGACACATACCCAGCATCAACACCGGCGTAGATGGCATGCGGTTGGTTGGCTAAATATAAGCTCACATCTTGACGGGCTAAAACGCCGTGATCACCGGCTAAGGTGCGTTCGCCATCAAAGCCGCGCACGCTGTAACGACCGCCAATGGCCATACGCTCACTGGGCACTAATGCATCCATCGCATATTGGCCTTTTACGCTGCCACTATACACCCATTGCTGTGGTTTGTTAGCCATGGTTAAGCGAAACGGCCGGGTTAAACTGCTGCTAAGTTTGTAAATACCGGTACGGGCGGTACCTTCGTTAAATAAACGCTCAGGCGGGTCAATGGCATCTAAAGCACCGGTACCACGTTGATAGGTTAGCTCAGTTCTCAGCGAAACGTCGCCCAGTTTGCGTTCATCAGTCAGTCCTGCGGTCCAACCGGCGATTTTTCGGCGCTGTACGTCCACTTCAGTGTCGTCAATATAATTGTTTTGTGATTTCACAAAGCCGCCGGCGTTAAGCCAGGTTTTACTGTTGGCATCACGGTGGGCTAAATAGTGACTGCCCACTGTCAGGTTGTCGCTTTCACCACGGTACTGGTAGTCTTGGTTAGCACCAGCCACCGTTTGATTATAGGTGTAATGACTGGCATTGGCATCCAATAACCAGCGATCAATCGGTAGCACATAACCAAGTGCATAGTTTTCGCTACCTTTGTCACCCGTTACTTGATCATTAATTTGGTTGCCCAGGTCGCGGCCATAGCTGACATACAGTAGATCATTTAAATTGGCGACATTGTCGAGACTTAGCGTGACATTGCCTTGGTATTTACCGGTGGCTTTAGAGCCTGAATCGTCAATACCGATGCCTAGCCGCGCTTTACGGCGCTGCGCGTATTTGATTAACACATCACTGTGCCCCGGGGCTTGCGAAGTACTGCTTGGACTGATAGAAAAATCAGCGTCAGCGGTTGGCACCCGCTTTAGGTTTTCAAGACCGGTCTCAAGGTCACGGATGTTTAAGATATCACCAGACTTTAACGGCAGCGCAGGGGTGAAATTGGCGGGTAACCCAGTTTGATCGATATAGACTGGGATACGACTTTGACGGGTATCGGCTTTAATTTGATCGATATAACCTGGAATAATGGTTAACAGTAAGGTGCCACTTTGCAAGTTCTGGTTACCAATGACCACGCGGGTGGTGGCATAGCCGCGTTCAATGATGCGATTTTGTACTTGGGTAACCACGCTGGTAATTTCATTAATCCCTAAGCATTTGCCCAGTACGCTGCTATTGCCTTGGGTCACTGGCAATAGCGCAAAGTCGAAGTTGTGTAGATCTTGAGAGGCTTTATGATCAAGGGCAGTCAAGGCGATTTGGTTAATGGTAAAGCAAGGGGCATTAGGGTCAACCGTGGCAGAGACGTTAGTTGGCGCCACGGCTTTGGTGTCAATGGTTACTGTGGGGTTTGGAATCAATGCCTGATTGCGCGCGGCGTCGCGCTGTTGTTGTAGCTGTATTTGGTTATCAGCAATTTGTTGGGGGGTGAGTGCCATCGCTTGAGATTGGGCCAAGATAGGTAAGATTAGCCATAGGCTGATAGGATACATCTTTATTGTTTTGGGTAAACGAGGCAATGATTGAACAGCACGCTTGGGGAAACTAACTGTATAAATTAACGACATCTTAAGGCAAATCCATTCTACAAACAGGTGTTTAGTCGCAAATTTACGCTTGTCTTGTTGAATTGTAAATAACTGATCAAGAAATAGTTAACAAATTAACACTAATAAACATTTAGCAATAAACTGAAACATTATGCTTTGAATGGTCTTGATTATACTGCTGAAGTTTGATGCGATGCAGTCAGTTAAGTTTTTCATTAAAAACACTTGTTATTAATGAAAAACTAATAGCCACCTATGCGGTGGCTTTTTTGATATTTTTGGCTCACGAAAAATATATAAAATCAGAATCTCAAGACTTCGATGTAATGCTAATTTAAACTACCTGTACCAAGGTGAACAGAAAAAAAGACGAGGCAGACTCAAACAATATGACGGTAAAATCGACTTTGCCCAGTTAAAACCCACCCATGCCATTTGTGTCTGCAAACAAGCCCAAAGCGTAATATTAACAGTACCAAGGGCGATGCACGCTTAAGCCCCGAAGGGGTAAAAATCGCAGCACTACCCCAAAGTAGCACAAAAATGGCAGTCACTGCATTAGCAAGTAACGCATTTTTTCCATTTTCCGTGATTGTCATAGGTGCTTATCTCTAAATATTAAATTGACTGTGTTTTAAACGTGCGCAACACCATCGGCAACAAAGCCGATGTCATCACCGCCCCAATCACCAAGGCACTGCCAATCGCTTTTAGCAATGTGAGTTGTTCGCCCAGTAACAGCATGGCAAAGAAAATCCCAAAAATAGGCTCGAGGGGAATCAAAATCCCTGTGGTATTGGCAGGGGTAGCGGTCACCCCTTTATTCCACAAGCGATAGGCAAGCCAACTGCTAAATACACCTAGATAAATTAACGCCAAAATCGCTTTCACATTGGCTTCATTCAAACTCGTGACTTGTAAAAACCGCCAATCATGGTTAAACCCCAAGGTAAACGGCACGCACCATATCGCCCCTAATACCAAGGTCACGGCGGTGTAATTTTTGGCATCAATCTGAGCAATCACATCTTTGCCATACAAAGTCGATAACGCAAAAGCCAGTCCTGCACTTAATAGCAAAAGGCTGCCCCATAGACTGCTTGATTGTGACTGCGTTTCACCGACCACGGTCAAGACAATCCCGACAAAGGTAACCAGACATAGCACCCAATCGATAATTTTGGTTTTTTGATGAAATAAAAAATGATTGAGTAGCAAAAAAATCATTGGCTCGATCGCAACCAAGGTCACGGCATTAGACGCTGATGTATATTTTAGCCCAACAAACTGCAACAACAGCACAATCGGAAAACTCACTAATGCGAGTATCCACACTGATTTTTTTAGATGCGGCGGAATGCTTCGGTAGGCTTTGATAAAAAACGGTGACATCATGGCAGCGGCAATCAGTAAGCGTAACTGCACCGTCATCACAGGGTCAAACAGGGTATAGGCGTACTTTGCCGCCACAAATGAGCTTGCCCAAATAATCAACGCCATCACCAAATACCACATCGAATTTTTCCCAATTCACCGCTACAATAAAGGGGGTGATTATACAAAAATTACCGATAAAAATGGGTAAAGCAGGCAATTTAATCAAGCATTTTGAGTATAATGCTTGTTATTGTTTAAAATTAAAACCGCTGAGATGTCAGCGGTTTTATCGCATTTGGCCTTCAATACTATACTGTATTATTTATTTCATTCAAAACCTCTCAATTAAATATACATTGAACTTCAATTATCAATTCGACAGTCAAATAGTGATTCTAGAAAAGTAATTATTACTTTCAACGTTAGTTGACACTGATGATGCTATATCTAAAAAAGATACAAAAATTGAAAAGAATAATTTTATAAAAATGATATTTTGTCCCAAAATTTATTTAGTTTGTCCCAAATATGTAGTATAATGAGCTTAGAGAGGTTAAGATTATGAAGAAAGCTGATGTACTAGACTTGATTAAATATCATTACGAAAAAAAAGAGGCTGAATTTCGTAATCAGACACTTGCGATTGCTCGTGATTTTGATAAGGCAGGAGATTTTCAGCTTACACAGTATATTATGGGATTAATTTCTCAATCAGACACATTTGTCCCCCAAACCGAGGATTACGGTGAAAATTTGGTGCCAGTAAGACTTGATGTCACTCCGTTGCCATTACCAAATACAATTATGAACGATTTAAAAGGTATCATTAATGCCATAAATCATAATCTTGGAATCAATAAATTTTTATTTATCGGCTCACCAGGTACAGGCAAAACGGAAAGTGCAAAACAAATTGCTAGACTGCTTGAAAGAGAATTGTTAATGGTAGATTTCAATCACTTGGTAGATAGCAAGTTGGGGCAAACTGCTAAAAATATCACTCAGTTATTTCATGAAATTAATAACTTACCATTTTTAAAAAATTACGTAATTTTGTTTGATGAAATTGATACGATTGCCTTAGATCGCATCAATCAAAATGACATCCGTGAAATGGGGCGTGTAACCTCTACTTTCTTAAAAGCGTTAGACAATCTAAGTTCTGAAGCAGTTATTATTGCAACTACGAATTTATATGAAAATTTAGATAAGGCCTTAGTGAGACGCTTTGATGCGACGATAGATTTTGATAGGTATTCAGATGACGACAAGATCGAAGTAGCCGAGGTTATTCTTAATCATTTTCTTAAAAACTTCAAATCTGCAGCAAGAGATATGAGGCTTTTTAAAAAAATTATCAAAAGTGCGAAAAGTATTCCTAATCCTGGCGATCTGAAAAATATTATTAGGACATCATTAGCTTTTAGTGATGCAAAAGAACCGTTTGATTATTTAAAACGATTCTTAAAAAGTATGCAAAACGGAAAAATGCCCAGTATTGAGAAATTGCATGAATTAGGATTTACAGTACGTGAAATAGAAATACTTACTGGCATATCAAAAAGCAGTGTCTCAAGAGAGTTAAATGAGGCAAACAATGAATAATATTTTAACTTTAAAAGGCAATAAATTCATCCAAGCTAATCGCCAAAATCCTACAATGGCTATCACATTACCGACAGGAGCAATAGTTAATCTTCCAAAACTAAGGGATATTCATCAATCCCTAATTAAAGTCAGAGATTTTTGGCAAGGTAATAAAATTATTGATGGTATTTTGATTGCAGTTTATTACAATCGTATTGTTGCCAAGAGTAATCGTATCAAGGGCTATTTAAATGGTGGAAAGAACTTATCACCATTAGATACGGTTGTTGGTGCTAAATTCAACCCTGAAAAAGATAGACACATAATCACACATTATATTTCAAGGGAAGTGCTTGATAAAACAATCAACGTATCAGAAGAAGTTATTAAATTATTCGAAAACTCATTTGAAGATGGCATTCTGGATAAAAAAATTTTTGATAATAAGGAGATAATGGATAATCTTCCTTATGGAAAATTTAATTTATCGAAGTCTGTTTTTAAACAACACTTGAGAGATGCCTACTTTGTTGAAAATTTTGGTATCGAAAAAGCAGAAAAGGAAAACCTTAGAAATTCCATCGTCACTTTTTATGATGTAAAGGACGACATTCAAAGTATATTAAATAAAATAGATATTGATATTTCTACTGCAAGAATTTTAGATCAAACCACGGTTTTGCTTGATGAAAAAAAAGTAGATACAGTTTTTTCTAAAGTACCTTATCTAGTGTCCATGGCTGTGAAAGATTTCTCTTCTTTATCACCAGATGATTTTCATATCGGTACAAATGTAATTGAAAGGCTTATTCCTCTTCCTAATAATGAGCCAATTATAGGGGTAATTGACACATTATTTGATAACCGTGTTTATTTTGGTGAGTGGGTAGATTATTACGAAATGATTTCTGAGGATATTCGTAAAAATTCAGATGATTATCGACATGGAACAGCCGTAACCTCGTTGATCGTAGACGCACCTGGCTTAAACGCAAATCTTGATGATGGCTGCGGTAGATTTCAAGTGCGACATTTTGGTGTTGCACTTCATACAGGTTTCAGTTCATTTAATATTATCAAACAAATAAAAGAAATTGTTTCAAATAATCCTGACATCAAGGTATGGAATTTATCTCTAGGCTCGAATGATGAAGTTAAAGATAATTTTATTTCAGCTGAAGCTGCAGTTCTAGATCAAATACAGTATGAATATGATGTCATTTTTGTGGTGGCTGGTACAAATGCCCATATGGTAAATAACAAAAGAAAAAAAATTGGTTCGCCTGCAGATTCCTTAAATTCGATTATAGTTAATTCAGTTGATTTCGAAGGCAAGCCAACAGAGTATTCTAGGAAAGGAATAGTGTTGTCATTTTTTATAAAGCCAGATGTTGCCTATTATGGTGGAGGTAATAAACAATATATTAATGTCTGTGAACCATTAGGCTTGGCTAGAGTAACTGGAACAAGTTACGCTGCACCTTTAATTGCAAGAAAATTAGCTTACTTAATCCATATTATGGGGCTACGTCGGGAAGAAGCTAAAGCATTATTGATAGATTCTGCAATCGGATGGAATAATGAAAAAACATTTGAAAAACGAGTTCTAATTGGAAATGGTATCGTTCCAATCAGAATAGAAGATATTTTATCAACACCTGATGATGAAATTAAGTTTATAGTATCCGATGTTTCTGAAAAATATAACTCTTATAACTATAATTTTCCTGTACCCATTTCTGATGGAAAACACCCCTATGTAGCAAAAGCCACTATGTGCTATTTTACTAAATGCTCACGTAATCAAGGCGTAGATTATACCAATTCAGAGATTAATATAGTTTTTGGTCGATTAAAAATTAATAAAAAAGGGGAAGGGGAAATTAAACCCATCAACAATGACCTTCAACATTCAGATGATGATCCAGGATATATTGAAGAAATTTCTGCACGAAATTTTTTCAGAAAATGGGATAACGTTAAAAATATATGTGAATCTTTCACACCTCTCAAAAAAGCTAAACAGATTTTTATTAAAGATAATCCATTATGGGGTATGAAGATAACACGTATTGAACGTTTAGGATTAAAAGACCGACAAGAAGTGCGATTTGGTGTAGTTATTACTCTAAAAGAGATTAATGGAGTTAATAGAATTGATGATTTTATTAAAAATGCATCATTAAGAGGTTGGCTTGTTAGTCAATTAGAAATTGATACGCAAGTTGATATCTATAATAGATTGAATGAAGAAATTGAGTTTGACTAATTTTTAGCAATATAGATTATTTAATGACAAGGTTTCGTTAATAATCTTGGACGTTTTAAAACAGACCGAGCTTTTAATTTAATTAGCTAACTAAAGGAGTCTTCAAATGCCACAATGTACAGCACCAGTTAATGGACACCGATCAGCAAGTGCAGCAGCGAATTGTCCTGCATGCCGAGGAGGGTACTATAGCCATACTTATCGTTCGTATCCTACTTATAGCTCTCATATGTCAAGCCCTCAAAGTTTATCTTCGAATACATCTAGTAGTAGAGATAGCGGGACTTCGGCTAAAACAAGAGCTAGCTGGTCGCCTTTAGGAGCAACAGTTCTATACACTCCTGAAGAACTTCGCACCCTGACACCTATCCGTGAAAATGTAGAGAAGCGTTCAAAAATCCCTGATTTAAGAGATGTTTTTCTCTGCCATGCTTGGGATGACAGAAAAGAGGCTGCTAAAGAGCTTCATGATATGCTAGAAGAAAATGGTGTATCTGTTTGGTTTAGTGAGAAAGATGTATTACTAGGCAGTTCTTTACTTCGTGAAATTGACAAAGGATTAGCTAAGTCAAAAGTAGGTATTGTATTAGTTACCCCTAACTTTCTAACTCGGATTAAAGGCGAGGGAATTGCTGATAAAGAGCTTTCAGCTTTATTAGCTCGTGATCTTCTTGTTCCAATTGTTCATAATACTACATTTGAGGAATTGAGGAATGTAAGCCCCTTGCTTGGATCAAGAAGTGGTTTAAGTACAGCAGAGGAGCCTATATCTAAAATTGCAATTAAATTAGCTGAATTAGTGTCTGCATAGTATGAATATTAATATTGGGCTGTGGTATAAAAAAGCATTTGATTGAAATTTGTCTCTTCATAACCTCAAATTATCAACTTTTCCCAAGTTGTCTTTTTTATTTCTATCATAGCATGCTTTTCAAACCACTACTAAAATTTAATATTAGGCGGTCCTTTAGTTTGAGCATTGAATATGGAAAATAACAACGAAGAAATTAACCCAAATGTTCCAACTTGGTTAAAGTGTTTAACTGGCGTTTGGATTATCATTGGACTAGTGGTTTTAGCGTATTATTGGGTTTATAAAACTGTTTCATTAAGTGATGTAGGTGGTTTTTTAGCTGGAATATTTGCACCAGTAGCGTGGCTTTGGTTTGTACTAGCTTTTCGCTTACAATCGCAGCAGTTAAAAATACAGCATAAAGAATTACAACTTCAGCGTGAAGAAATGCGTAATTCGGTTGAAGCACAACAAGGTTCTGAAGAAGCCTTAAAAAAACAATCTGAAGTTTTATCAAACCAATTGGCGATAACTATTCAACAGTTTGAGTACTACAAAAATGAAATGGAGGGTAAGAAGCCTTTGTTTGTTCTTATGAATAAGCCTAAATTCAATTTATCTCTTAACAATGTAGGCAATAGAGAAGAACCAAAAAGCCTTAGTATCCTAGATTCACTTAGTGCTTACAATTCAAGTAAAGAATTAGAAGCCAAAGTTGAGCTATATCTTAAAAACAAAGGTGGGGATTGTAGGCTTAAAGGAATATCCATTAAAGAATACCCCCAATTATCAGACCCTGATTTTCGAATACAACTAAGTATTAATGGCAGAAGCGGGATGGGATTACTCAACGGCACACAAGAATCCGACAATTTAATAATATACCTAAATATATATGCAAAAGATGATTTAAAACAATATGAGCCAAGAAAAATATTTGATATCGCTAATGAAGCTTTTAAATCAGTTATATTAGAATTAAATTATTCATATGCTGCTACTTCGGCAATTGATTTCTATGAGTTTTCTATAATAAATGAACAAGTAAAATTCGTTAAACTTGATTCCAATAATCTACCACCATCCGTTCGAGCACAGGCAAATCCCTAGCCCCAATTCCAAGATATGGACGAGCAGGAATCGTCCCCTAGGTATAGGTTAATTATATCTATCCCGCCCAAATAGTCCTTGAACTGCATTGAACTGGTAAGTTTTAGCATATACGATATTTGTCCTAATGGTCACAGATGTACTTGCCGCTTCATAGTAAATCAATTTTTAGAATATGCTAAATAGTAAGCAAATCATTGCTCATAAATCAATAGAGAAACGTTTATATTAATTTCGCCCAATTTATTTTATGTTAAATAATTTATTTAAAACCAAATATTTACAAAAGAAAAATTCTAAATTTCAAAAATTAAATGCCTGTCAAACTTTAATCTCACAAGCATTTAACTATTTATAAAGTAAAGTTTATTAAATTCCATTATCGGTGTTGTTCTTTTAAATTATCTTCAATACTGAGGATTCTATTGACTCATAAATCTTTAACAACAGTCAACCCTGCGAAGGTCTGGGCAGTAGGCATAAGTTCTAATTCGTTGACATTTAGATGCTCAGGTTGTTCAACCAGCCATGCTACAATATTGGCAATGTCAGTGGGTTGGATATACTCCACACCTTCATACACAGCAGATGCTTTATCATAATCATCTTTAAAACGGACATTACTAAATTCTGTACCACCACATAGTCCAGGCTCTAAGTTAGTGACACGTACTTTTTTGCCCACTAGATCGGCCCGTAAATTTAAACTAAACTGTCGAACAAATGCCTTGGTCGCTCCATACACGTTTGCCCCAAAATAGGGATGATTACCTGCTGTTGAACCGATATTAATAACATATCCGCTGTTTTTAGCGGTCATAAAGGGGAGAATCTCATGGGTAAGATGAACCAATCCCAATACGTTGGTATTAATCATTCTTTGCCAATCATTAAAATTCGCTTTGTCTGCTGGCTCTAATCCTAAAGCAAGTCCTGCATTATTAATAAGTACATCAATATTGGCGAGAAAATCTTTTGGCAGGCTTTGTAAAGCAGTTTTTGTTGTGGCTAAATCGGATATGTCAAAGTTCATTGGAATGAATTTATCACCTTGCCCTTGTGTAGAAAATTGGGCTTTAAGTTTCTCCAGTTTTTCTTGGCGTCTGCCCGTTCCGATAACAGTATTACCTTTTGAAATAAGTAATTCAGCAATCGCTTTACCAAACCCTGACGTTACGCCTGTCACTAAAATATTCATTTTTACTCTCACTTGTTTTAATTGCACCAGTACTCTATTAGGTATTTCAGGGTTAAAAATAGCAAACCTAAGTTCTATAAAATAATATTGAATTAACAATAAAGGCGACTATCTGCATAATGAGTCATATTTGTTTGCTTATGACTAAACGTACTTATTTCCTCACGTTTACGATACTTGACCAAATCAGCTATCGTGCCTATTTTCAAATCGTGTTTTTTGGCAAATGCTATCAAATCGTCACGCCGAGCCATTTCACCATTGGGTTTAATGATTTCAACGATGACGGCAGATGGGTGTAATCCAGCCAATCTTGCTAAATCACAGCCTGCTTCGGTATGCCCATTACGTTGCAGTACACCATTGGGTTTTGCCATGATAGGGAAAATATGACCTGGACTCACCACATCTGTTGCTTTTGCATTGGGTGAGACGGCTGCTTGAATGGTTTTTGCTCTATCAAGAGCAGAAATACCAGTGGTTATGTCTTTGGCAGCTTCAATCGAAACCGTAAAATTGGTACTAAATTGCGACTGATTATTTCGGCACATCAAAGGTAAGTTTAATTTAGAACATTGTTCAGGGGTTAAGGTCAAGCACACAAGTCCTCGAGCGTGAGTAATCATAAAGTTAATATCCTCTGGTCTGACACAAGATGCCGCCATCACCAAATCGCCTTCATTTTCCCTGTCTTCATCATCCAAAATAACAACCATTTTTCCTTGTTTAATATCTTGAATAATCTCATCAATTGTGTTCATTTTATATTACCTTTATCGTATATCTATGGGTAAGACATTGCATTAACAAATGCCTTACCTTAAGTTTTTATTCATACCTATTTTTATCATGAATTATTTTGTTTATTGAATAACTCCAAAAAGCCCCCTAGTGAGTTTTAGTGACACTCAATGCTGGTTCAGCATTCCAATTAGTCGATTCAATGTTTTTGGTATCACTTGTACTATTGATAGCAGGCTCTTCTTTTGAAAAACTGAAAAGTACATTCATCAAAATAGCAATAAAGGTTGCGGTACCGATACCGCCCAAATCAAAACTACCAATATGTAGTGAGTAGTTACCTGTACCCATGATAATTGGTACGGCAGCGACAAACATATTGCTATTTTTACTAAAATCGATATGGGCATTTAGCCAAATTCTTGCCCCTGCAATCACAATCAAACCAAATACCACAATCGACGCACCGCTTAAAATCGCCACAGGAATCGTGCTAATCAAGCTACCAAATTTCGGTGATAAGCCCAATAAAATAGCAAACACCCCTGCAATCACGAATACCACGGTAGAATAAATTTTGGTGGCAGCCATAACGCCAATATTTTCCGCATAAGTGGTCATACCTGTGCCGCCTATTGAGGCAGAAAGCGTGGTACATACCCCATCCGCTAAAAATGCTCGACCCATGTAAGGTGAAATATTTTGTCCTGTCATTGCACCAACGGCTTTAAAATGCCCTAAATTTTCAGCAATCAAAATAATAAACACAGGGGCAATCATCAAAATAGCGTTGGTTTGAAACACAGGATGATGAAAAGTTGGTAAACCAAACCAAGCCGCATGGGCAACTGGTGCAAAGTCAATGGGTTTACCGAGTCCCATCACATTGGCGACCAAAAAGTAAATAATATAAGAAACTACCAAACCCACCAATAGCAACAGTCGACGTACCATACCTTTGGTAAATACCGCTACTGAGCTAATGCAAAGCACGGTCACTAATGCCATCCAAGCATCAAAATTACTGCCTGACACACTCTTGATTGTAACAGGGGCTAAGTTCAAGCCAATAATCATCACAATCGCACCCGTCACCACAGGTGGCATCAGTCGCTCTATCCAATCTGTACCCGTTTTCATAACAATCAAACCGACAATGGCATATAAAATGCCACAAACGATGGTACCGCCCAATGCCAGTTCAATATTCGGGTTAGCCCCTGTACCACTATAACCTGTTGCCGCAGCAACCGCCCCAATAAAGGCAAAACTTGAACCCAAGTAGCTAGGTACATGGCCGCCTGTTATTAAAAAGAACAAAATCGTGCCAAAGCCCGTTATCATCATGGTTAAGCTTGGGTCAAACCCCATTAGCAAGGGTGCAAGAATCGTCGCACCAAACATAGCAAAAGCGTGCTGAGCTCCTAAAATGATATTTTTACCCATGGGTAAATATTCATCAATCTTGACAGGTGTCGTCTCGATATTACCTTGATAAGGTCGCCATTTTACAAACCAATTTTCCATATTGCCCCCTATGTTTGAGTTAAGTAGCTAATGATTGACTTTACTTAATTGATGATAATCTCGGTTAAAATAAACCAAGCTTTGCGATTCAGGTTTATGTCGAATATCCACCACTTCACAGATGAAAATATCGTGCGTACCGACCGTGTTAATGGCTTTAACTTCACAGTCAAAGGATAAAATAGCATCTTCAAGTACAGGTGAGCCTGTTGTTAAGGTCGTCCAATTACCTTGAGCAAAACGTTCTGGCATGGGCGTTTTACCACCAAACAGATTACTCAACTCCCTATGTTCTAAGGCCAAGGTATTCACGCACAACACTTTGTTATTTTTAAAGGTTTGATAAACAGAGGCATTTTTATTCAGACACACTAACAAGGTGGGTGGCGTATCGGTCACACTACATACCGCAGAAGCGGTAAATCCGGCCTTACCAGCAGCACCATCCGTTGTAATAATATTTACCGCAGCCGCTAAATTACTCATTGCATTACGATAATTTTGCTGGGTTTCATTCAGTTTGGGTTTTAATAACTGGGTTGAATCACTCTTAATTCTAGCGGTCCCACCCAAAGCTTTTTCAATATTTAATGAATTCATGGTGTCTCCCCTGCACACCAAGCATAGAAATGGAAATGGGTGATTGCTATGCTTGGGTTAAGATTAAAGCGGTAATTTTTTACACTAGATGATTAATTGACAATACCTTCGGTCAAAGCCACCTTTAGTTAAAGTTATTTAGCCAACATGGGCAATAGAAGCGATTTCGACTAACGCATCAGGTTTAACTAAACCACATTGAATACAAAAACGAGCAGGTTTGTCATTTGGGAAAAATTCGGCATATACCGTATTAACCGCTGCATAATCCGCCCAGTCTTTTACAAAAATAGAATTAAAAGTCACATCGTCCATTGTGCCGCCTGCTGTTTCAATCACTTTTTGAATCGTGGTTAATACATGACGGGTTTGAGCTGCCGCATCACTAACATGCACCACGTTATTGTTTTCATCAAACGCAAGCGTCCCTGATACATACACAATATTATCTGCTTTGGTAGCAGGTACATAGGGTGCTAATGGTTTGCCAGTGCCTTCTGGGATAATGACTGTTTTTGCCATGATAAAATTCCTTATATTGAGTTGTTTATTTGTTAATAATTGATTTTATTTATTTTTTATGGAAAACAGGATTCCATATTTGCGACATTACTCACCCAACCAAAAAAGGTTTTGACGTTGTAAAGTGTGGCGTCATGGGCTTCACGAGGGCCTGCTTGATAACACGCATCATCCAATAAAATGCCGAAATACTCTAAAAAGTAGCCGTCTCGCAAGGTGGATTCAACACAAACGTTGGTGGCAATGCCTGTAAAAATTAAATTACGGATACCACGGACACGCAACATGCTATCGAGACTGGTATTGTAAAAACCGCTATAACGGGGTTTATCAATAACAATATCATCTTTACTGGGCGACAACTCATCGATTAAATCATAGTCCCAACCACCTTTTGCCAACAGCTTGCCATTGAGTTCTGGTTTTTGTCGCATGGTTTTTAGGGCGTTTGATTTATGAAAGTTCGGTGAGCCTTCACCGCCTGCTTCCACATAATTCTCATCCCAACCATTACGAAAAAAGATAACTTGGATACCTGCTTTATGAGCAATATCAATGGCTTTTTTAATTTGGGCAACGACAGGGGTGGTCTTAGACACATCAAACCCTGCCAAGTCCAAATAGCCACCCATACTGGTATAAGCATTTTGCATATCGACAATGATGAGAGCCGTTTGGGCTGGATCTAGTTTGATAGACTCTGGCTCAGCTTTTAACACAGGTGCAGTTTCTGAAGTAAAATTTGCACAAACGATAGATTCAGAATTCATTTTATTGCTCCTTAAGCCACTGATTTGCTGACTTGACTAGCGATTGGACTATCCACATCAATGCGACTTTTCATCAAAGGTTGAATGCGAGTACCAAAGTCCTCAACGCCTTGGATAAAATCATCAAAAGTCAAAAGAATACCGTCCGTGCCTTTAATTTCAGCGATTGCATCGAGCATACTGGCGACTTTCTCGTATGAACCCATCAGCGTACCCATATTGATATTGACAGGCGACACGCTTGACGCCATGTGGCGAATATTGGTATCACTGCCCGAAGTCTTATCTTTGCTACCTTGGTCTTGTAACCAAGCAATTGCTTCCATATCTGCCCCTTCGTTATAGCTTTGCCATTTAGCCTGAGCCTTTTCATCCGTTTCATCGGCGATGACCATAAACAGTACATAAGTCGAGACATCACGACCTGTTTTATCGGTTTGGGCTTTTAAGCGGTCATTAATGGGTGCATAAGCAGTTGGGGTATTTAAGCCTTTACCAAACACAAAGTTGTAATCGGCATATTTTGCTGAGAAGGCTAAACCATCATCGGATTGACCTGCACAAATGATTTTCATGTCCGCTTGTGGCATGGGTTTGACTTGGCAATCATCCATGTTAAAGAATTCGCCTTTAAAATCAGAATGCCCTGTTTCAAACAGTTGTCTTAAAATTTGGACATACTCGGATAAATATTGATAGCGTTTGCCAAAGTACTCCTCCCCTGGCCACATACCCATTTGGCTATATTCAGGTTTTTGCCAACCTGTTACTACATTCAAACCAAAACGTCCATTTGAAATCGAGTCAATGGTTGACGCCATACGAGCGACAATCGCAGGTGGCATGACTAGCGTTGCGGCAGTTGCGTAGATTTTTATTTTTGAGGTGACGGCGGCTAAACCTGCCATCAAGGTAAAGGTTTCTAAGTTATAATCCCAAAATTCGGTTTCGCCACCAAAGCCCCGCAATTTAATCATCGACAGGGCAAAATCAAAGCCATAGTGTTCAGCACGTTGTACGATTTCTTTATTTAATTCAAACGTAGGTTTGTACTGTGGTGCATTTTTTGAAATAAGCCAACCGTTGTTACCAATTGGACAAAAGATACCTACTTTCATATTGTTACCTTCCTTCTTCTAAGAATGCTTGTATAAATGAATTTTGGGGTTATGAAAAAAATTATGAAATCAAAATTTCTCATATTTTATCTAATGCATTTAGCGTGCCAATATTTAATACTATTAAAATCAATATTTTACATAAATTTTATAAAATTTGAATTTGACCAAATGGTCAAATTCATTCGTCATATTTGTGCATATGCTTCAAACAGGTGCAAGTCAAAGGTGATTTTTTGGTGAAATTTAACAGATAATGTTGTTATCAATCGGCAAACAAAGCTTAAGATTTAAACGAATAAGGCAATTGTTATGAAAAACGCAATCAATCCAGAAACTGATAAAACAAGCCTCAAACGCAAAGAGATTTTGCAAGCTGCCTTGGTCGAATTTTCTCAATTGGGGCTTAATGGAGCCCGCATTGAAACGATTGCCAAAAAAGCCAATATGTCAAAGTCTAATTTATTGTATTATTTTGATAATAAAGAAGATTTATATGTTGTCGTTTTAGAAAATGTGTTGACAGAATGGTTAACGCCACTTGCTGGACTGGAAACCAAAGCAGAACCAAAAGAGGCTTTGAAAAATTATATTGCCGTCAAATATGAGCTATCCAAAAATAACCCCGAATCTTCAAGGCTATATGCCCTAGAAATTATGCAGGGAGCCCCGCATTTGATGAACGTATTAAAAGGACCACTTAAAAAACTGGTTAAGCAAAAGGTTCAGGTCATCGAGACATGGATAGAACATGGGAAACTAAAAACCGTCTCTCCCTATCATCTTATTTTTCATATTTGGGCGGTAACCCAGCATTATGCGGATTTTGCTGTGCAGACTGACGCCGTCGTGGGTAAGACTTTATCCAATAAAAAATTTACCACTGAAGCAAAACAAACCAGCTTTCAATTATTGGTCGATAGTTTAATTCCTTAGCAAAGGTGTTTTCACCCACGTTAGTATTGGTATGATTCTTGAATAGTTCATTTTTAGTTGATTAGGCATTAAAAATGGATAAAGGCAAGAATGTATGACAGTAGAAATTTTTCCCTGTAACGATAAATCTATTACAAAAACACTGGTTTTTAGCTCTGGTCTAGGCGGTCATGCGAATTTTTGGCAACCGCAAATTGACTTTTTTACCCAACATTTTCAAGTGTTATGTTATGACCAACAAGGCGTGCAGCAAGATGGCGAGTTATTGTCTTCTAACTATCAGCTCAAAGATTTAGCGACTGAACTCGTTGACATTTTAAAGTGTAACAATTTATCCAGTTGTCATTTTGTCGGTCATGCACTCGGTGCTTTTATTGGATTAGAGGTCGCAGCCCAAGCGCCTCAATTATTAGAAAAATTGGTTTTGCTCAATCCTTGGGATGAACTCGATTTTTATACCCTAAAATGTTTTAACTTACGTCAAAGTTTACTTGAGCATACAGGTATTGAGGCATATGTTAAGGCCCAAGCCATTTTTTTATACCCACCGCAGTGGATTTCAGAAAATGCCCAAATTTTAACCGAACAAGAAAATCAAGCCATTGTAAAATTCGCACCCATACCCAATGTTCTGGCTCGCTTAAACTCCTTAAAAGCCTACCAACCCAAAACAACCGCAGCAACCGTCAATCATCCAACTTTAGTGATAAGCAATGCCGATGACACCTTAGTGCCTTGGCAACGGGGCCTATCACTGACTCAAAATATGCCCCATGCCAAATTTAACCTGATGGCGACAGGTGGTCATGCTAGCACCGTCACTCAACCAACAATGATGAATCAAACGATTTTAAAATTTTTAATCTAGTTAACTTTTAACCTAACTAAATAGAAAAAGGATAAAAAAATGTCTGTATATAATCAAAGTCTTAGCAATGAAAGTTTAAATCAATTATTTCATCAAGCTAGAACATTCAACCATTGGCAAGACAAACCAGTTTCAGATGAGATATTGCAACAACTTTATGACTTGGTAAAGCTCTGTCCAACATCGGCTAATTGTTCGCCCGCTCGCTTTGTCTTTGTCAAATCTGCCGAAGCCAAAGAAAGATTAAAACCTACTCTGTCTTCAGGGAATGTTGAAAAAACCATGAATGCCCCTGTCACTGTGATTGTCGCCTATGATGAATCTTTTTACGAAAAACTCCCTCAACTATTCCCCCATACCGATGCTAAATCATGGTTTACCTCTAGCCCCGAGGTGGCAAAAGAGACCGCCTTTCGTAACAGCTCGATGCAAGCGGCTTATTTGATTATGGCTTGTCGTAGCTTGGGACTCGATACAGGCCCGATGTCTGGCTTTCAAATCAATGTGGTTGATGCCACCTTCCTCGCAGGTACTCAGTGGAAATCTAATCTATTAATTAATATAGGCTACGGTGAAAAAGAGAAACAGTATTCACGCTTGCCAAGATTGGCTTTTGAGGAGGCTTGTAAAATCGTATAATATAATTTTTGTTGATTATTTTATCTCTTATTAGAAACCCAAACATAGTTTTGGGTTTTTACATTTAAAATTTTTCTAAATCCATCTTTTAAAGAAATAGTCATTTAGCCACCCTTCTGTAATAACTTATTATCCATAAAAAAGTCACAAACTATACTGATCATAAGTTTTTTACTACTCCCAACTTTGATTATGTTAAATGCTTTTCTATGTTCATACTTGATAGAGCAACTTAATACAATAAAAAGATTGGCTTTTAAAAAAATAATAACTCTGTGGAAAATATATGTTTACCATAGGTTGCTTTGAGGTTGAGTTTTACCTATCAGAGTAATTTAAAAACTCAACAAATGTACTTACCACTGTATACGGTCCGAATTCTGTGCTGACTCCTAATAAAACTTTAATTTAGCTGACACAGAGTTTTGAACGCCCTCACAATATACGCCTGAAGAAGTTATCTTAACCTTTTATGAGTTTTTAGAAGATGCAGAAATACCTGCTGAAATTCATAAATTTCTAAAACAAAGAGGGTTGTTTACTCGTAGTGATTTGATTGCCAACAGCCTTCTTTGAAAATAAAGTAGGTTATAATTATTTCGAAACTTAGAATCATAATTTAGGAAAATCGATTTATTCCAGTATTTTCAATATTTGGATTCTTTTTATTCATGATTAATCATCTAAATAATTCATTGTATTCATTGTGGCGATTTAGGTATGCTAAGGGAACAGGAAATTATAAATGTATCTAGGGAAAAACAAGGAAGGAAGATAAAATGGCTAAAAACCTATTTGATTTAACAGGGAAAATCGCATTAGTCACTGGTGCAAGTCGTGGGATTGGTGAGGAAATTGCTAAATTATTGGCTGAGTATGGTGCTTATGTCATAGTATCGAGCCGAAAAGTAGAGGACTGTCAAGTTGTCGCTCAGCAAATTAACCAATCTGGTGGACAAGCAGAAGCATGGGCATGCCATGTCGGATCAATGGAAGATATCTCAGCTACATTTGAACATATTCGTAAAAAGCATGGTCGTTTAGATATTCTTGTTAATAATGCGGCTGCGAATCCATATTATGGTCATATTTTAGATACTGACCTATCGGCATATAATAAAACAGTTGAAGTCAATATTCGTGGCTACTTTTTCATGTCGGTTGAAGCTGGCAAATTAATGAAAGAGCATGGTGGTGGTGCAATTGTTAACACGGCATCGGTAAACGCCTTACAACCTGGTGATTTACAAGGTATTTACTCCATTACTAAAGCTGCTGTCGTAAACATGACCAAGTCTTTTGCAAAAGAATGTGGTCAATTTGGCATCCGCGTGAATGCTATACTCCCTGGTTTGACTAAAACCAAATTTGCTGGTGCATTGTTTGCGAATAAAGACGCATATGAGAGCTGGATCAAAGAAATTCCATTACGTCGACATGCTGAACCAAATGAAATGGCGGGGACAGTTTTATATCTGGTTTCTGATGCAGCTAGCTATACCAACGGTGAATGTATTGTCGTTGATGGTGGTTTAACGATTTAATATTAATCATCAATTTTCTTAGCCCTGGAGCTTTTTTATTTAAAATAAGTCGCTTCTATCAGCTATGGCTGAAAAGGTGTTGCCAGCAATACAAGGTCAGACCTCCTCAGTTAATTATGGGTTAAATAATTTACGTTTTCTTACTCCTGTTTCTAGTGGTAGTAGGGTGCGAGGGTATTTTATTTAGTTTAGAAAGTATTGTCGAAAAGGCTATGAATCAGTATCGGCTTACTCTTGATGTTTCTATTGAAATTGAAATTGAAAATCAAGCTAAACCAGCACTGGTTGCCGAATGGCTGATATTAATCAATCTATAAGTTGGAGAATTGCATGAGCAAAGAAATGATACTCTCGCGTCAAGATGTTGAATTCTTACTTTTTGACTGGTTAAAAGTTGATGAACTTAGTCAACGCCCACGTTTTGCAGGACAAGAGCGTTTTGAATATACGTCGGTTTTGGATGTTTATGAAAGTTTAGCAACAGACCTTTTTGCCACGCATAATAAGAAAAATGACGTTAATGAGCCCGTGTTTGATGGAGAGCGTGTCACCATTAACCCAGAGGTTGGTGTCGCATTAAAAGCATTTGCTGATGCAGGTTTGATAGCGACAGCTTTTCCTGTTGAATGGAATGGAATGAGTTTGCCTTCTTCAATTGAACGGGCAGGTGTTGCTTATATGATGGCTGCTAATCCAGGGACGACAGGCTATGCTTTTTTAACGATTGGTAATGCTAACTTACTGATGGCACATGGTGACCGTGAAAAAGTAAAACCTTATGTGGATGCTATGATAGCGGGTAAATGCTTTGGAACAATGTGTTTATCTGAGCCACAGGCTGGTTCTAGCCTTGCTGACATTCGAACACGTGCCGTGCTTTCTAGCGACGGTCGTTACCGTTTATTTGGCAATAAAATGTGGATTTCGGGTGGCGATCACGATATTTCTGAAAATATTGTGCATTTAGTTCTTGCTAAAATCCCAGATGAAAACGGTCAACTCCTACCAGGTGTACAAGGGATTTCTTTATTTACTGTACCAAAAAAATTACTGAATAAAGAAGGTCAGGCCAGTGAGCGCAATGATGTCGTTTTGGCAGGTATTAATCATAAAATGGGTTATCGTGGTACTGTCAATACGGTTTTAAATTTTGGTGAAGGTCGTTTTACACCAGAAGGTGAGGCGGGGGCAATTGGTGAGTTGATTGGGGAGCCTGGTAAAGGGCTTGCTTATATGTTTCATATGATGAATGAGGCTCGTATCTCAGTTGGATTAGGGGCAGCAGCATTAGGCTATACAGGTTATCTGCATGCGTTGGATTATGCAAAGACACGCGCGCAAGGTCGGACACGCAATGAACGTAATCCTGCATCGGCACAAATTCCAATTATCCAGCATGCAGATGTTCGCCGAATGTTGTTGGCTCAAAAATCTTATGCATCTGGCGGCTTAGCATTATGTTTATATGCATCTCGTTTAGTAGATGATATAAACTCACTTGAAGAGGAAGAGCAACAAAAGCAAGCATTAGCACTTCTTGACTTACTGACCCCAGTAGTCAAAAGCTGGTCATCACAATGGGGTCTAGTTGCAAATGATTTAGCCATTCAAGTGCATGGCGGTTACGGTTATACCCGTGAGTATAATGTCGAACAGTTCTATCGTGATAATCGTCTAAATCCCATTCATGAAGGAACATTTGGGGTACAGGCATTAGACTAAGGTACTCCCCAATGTCTAGACCAAATAATCATAAAATTAAGATAGAATTGGGTTGATAAAGCACAGTATTAT
>NZ_JBIQEC010000026.1:0-25777 GCF_045370505.1 Moraxella sp. 179-F 1C4 NHS
CAACGTGTCCAATGGTGCCTACGTTAACGTGTGGTTTAGTACGTTCAAACTTGGCCTTTGCCATAATTTAATCCTCTGATCATTGTTAAACTGTTAGCAATACCCTAGCTCAAAGCTATAAACCAACTGGTGTATCTGTATTGCCAGTGCTGGTGTTGCCAATTTGAGTGTTGCTAGGTCACTAAAATAGCAAATTTAACATAAATTTCAAGTTTTTTCCATAGCCTTCATCTTTATGGTCAAACTTTTTTGTTATTGCTAAAACAAAAGGCAACACATCTGTGCTGCCTCAACTATTTTTTGATTTCTATCAATTATTTTCTATAAAACTGGAGCTCATACCGAGAGTTGAACTCGGGACCTCTCCCTTACCAAGGGAGTGCTCTACCTCTGAGCTATATGAGCAAAACTTTGGCTTAGAATAATGGAGCGGGTGGCGGGAATCGAACCCGCACCATCAGCTTGGAAGGCTGAGGTTCTACCACTAAACTACACCCGCAATGCGACCCGCCCAAGCATACTGGGCTTACTGTTAACGTGATTAGGGAATATTCAGATAACAATAGCAGGCAAATGGTGGTGGGGGAAGGATTCGAACCTTCGAAGCTCTCGCAACGGATTTACAGTCCGTCCCCTTTGACCGCTCGGGAACCCCACCATAGTTGTCTTTCAAGGTACGCTTAACACGATGTGTTAAAGGATGGTGCCGGCTGCCGGAGTCGAACTGGCGACCTACTGATTACAAGTCAGTTGCTCTACCAACTGAGCTAAGCCGGCGTATCGCTTGAAAGTGGTGAGCATTTTAGCAAATATTTTTAATCTTGCAAGCGTTTTTTTAGTTTTTTTTCATTTTTTTTGCTAAAACGTAAATTTAATGATTTAAATCCGCATTTTAAGCGCCTTGCGCCGCTTATTTGCTACCTAAACCCTAATACATTAACAACACTGATGCAATAATCAGCGCAATAATTACCACGATTATTATTGCGACTGTGGCGTTTTTCTTTGCCGCAGGTTTGATTGCATCAGCTTCTACTGTGCTAACTGGCGATGATTGCGCTGGCTGAACGGGTGAGACAACGGGCTGTAATGATACTGCTACTGCCTCAGTGACGACAGGCGGCTCAGTCGGTGTATTAAGTAGTGGCGATGGTGAATTATCAACGCTTGCTACGTCAACTGTTGTTGTCAGTGTAGAAGGTACGGATTGTTCGACGTGAGTGTTGCTCAGTTGGCTAGGTAAAAAATCTTGCGTGGTAACGACATCTATCACAGGCGCGGTGTTGGATGCAGCGTTCGGTGATATGGGTTCAACCGATTTAGCCAACTCAGTTTGGGTATGAATGTCAGTGGTGGGTGTGAAGTTCTCAATGTCTCGTAAACTATCGAGAAAACTAGCACCATCCAGTGCATCGACTGGGGCATTTACCACCAAAAATACCAAGTCAGCAAAGGCAAGTTCATCGGTAGCTTGCAAAGCATGCGCGTCTGCAGCGATACGCTCACCATTGATAAAGGTACCATTGCTTGAGCCTAGGTCTTGCACATACAGCTGCTCACCAATACGGTTAATCTTGGCGTGTTGGCGAGAGATTTGTGAGGTTGCTAATACCAAATCATTGCTATCGCTACGTCCGATACTTAAGCTTTTATCAATATCTATGGTTAAATCCGCCAATGCTGGTGACAGTCCAATGAGTTGCCATGAAGTGCCTTGTGAGTTGCCGTTGAGGTTCATCGTATCCACTGTATTAGTTTGATGATTGTCCATGCAAGTCTCCTATTCCTAAGGGTATTTAATATTATCATTATGCTTGGCATTATGGGACATTTTTAGGGATTTGTCACGGTGATGGTCTGCACCGCAGGCGGGGTCGCAATCACCACAGGCGTTTGCGCGATTTTTGCGCCCTGCCCTGTCTGACCTGTAGATTGGGTGACGGTAGATTGAGTAACGGTATTGCTCGCTGGACGACTCACGGTTGTGGTAGATGAACTGCCTGTACGTGACACGTTTGATGACACGGGCGTGACGATATCGACACCATTGGCATACACTCTTGGCGTGTTTGATAAACTTTGCTCGGCTGGGGTAACCAAATCATCTGTTGGCAATTTGACGCCATTTTGCACCCTGTTGGTATTGGGGAACATGGCATTGATATTAAGTGGGATTTGTTTGAGCGTACCGTTTTTATCAATTACCAGTTGCATGGTACGAATACCGTCTAAGCTTTTTTCGGTCACGCTTGCTACTGCGCTACCATTACGCAAAATGGTCGGCTGTAAAAATACAATCAGATTGGTTTTGTCCGAGTTTTTGCTTTTTGAGCGAAATAAATTACCAAGAATCGGCGCATCACCCAATCCTGGGACTTTTTGCTGACCATAGGTGCTGTTATCACGCATCAAACCACCCAATGCCACGGTTTGTTGGTTATCCGCTAAAATGGTGGTTTTGATTAAATTCTTGTTGGTGACGACACCGCTCACGTTATTGAGGGTACCATCGACAATGGAGGACACTTCCTGCGAAATCTCAAGTCGCACTGAGCCATTATCACCAATATGCGGAATGACATTAAGATTGATACCGACATCTTGACGGCTCACGGTTTGAAACGGCGTGGTTGATGAGTTACTTGCCGTGGTATAAGAGCCGGTCACAAATGGCACGTTCTGCCCTACCAAAATATTGGCTTTTTCGTTATCCAACGTCAAAATAGAGGGCATGGATAACAGATTGGCATTGTTGGTTTTATTGATGGCTTGCAAAATCGCGCCATAAAACTCACGATTACCGCTACTATCGGTTTTACTAGTACCAATCCCTAGTAGCGCGCCTGCCACAGAGGCTGCCGCCGTACCTGGGGTTTTGCTTAATATCTCAGATGCTAGCCCTACTGCGGATGCACCGATGTTATTAAAGTTAATTACCCCTACGCCGCTGTTGGCGTTGCCCATTGCCCATTGCACGCCAAGTTGTTGGGTATCATTGCCTGAGATTTCCATAATCGCCGCTTGAATCAACACTTGGTCACGGCGGGTATCTAGCTCATTAATAGCGTTTTCGATTTCTACCATTAACTCTGGGTTGGCATTGACGATGACGGAGTTTTGGGTTTGGTCAGCGATAATACTAAAAGGTCGACCTTGATAGCCGTTGTTTGGCGCAGTCGTTGTGTTGTTAGTAGAGGACGTATTAAGCGGTGAGCCTGTGGGTGAGGCTGCGGTATTGGTGGTGGTCGCTGCGCTGTTATTATTGGTATCGCTACTAGATTGAAACATTGAGCTTGCTTGCAAGGTGGTTTGGTCACCTGAGCTATTGATGGATTGATAGGCAAGCAGTCCGCGTAGCATTTCTGCAATATGGGTGGCACTGGCATATTTTAGACGAAACACGCGAAGCCCACTGAGACGTTGCGTCGGCATAGTGTCTAACTGCTCTACCATTCGCTGTACTTTGGCTGTCATCTCGGCACTACCTTTGACAAGCAGCCTATCAGAAATCGGGTCGGCAATGATATTGATCAGGCTGCCACCGGTTGATGCCACAGCAGGCTGCCCTGATTGACCCGCAGCAGCTGGCGCTGTACCACCGCCCGTACCTGTCAGTGAGCTTAATAAATCCATCATGCGCTTGGCATCGACATGACGCAGCGGAATAATGGTCAGCTTGTCATTCATATTGCTATCAAGATCGCTAATCAATTTTGCGTATTGATTGAGGCTGTCGGCGCGGTCAGAGAGGATAATCGCATTGACATTTGGCACCACAGCGGCATTGGCATACGGCGGCATCATCGGACGGATGACGTTTAAGATGTCATTGGCATTGGTGTTGGTGAGATAATAGATGCGAGTCGCCATTTGGCTACCTGCGGTATTACCGCGCAAGTCCACATCCACCCCTGCTTGCTTGGCAACGGTATCAGGGACTAGCTCTGTGGTCAGCCCGCGATCAATCGCTACAATGCCATTGACTTTCATCACGGCTAAAAACAAGTCATACACTTCTTGCCGGGATAAGGGTTTGTTTGAAATTACTGTCACATTGCCATTAATGCGTGGGTCTAACACAAAATTCTTTTGCGTGATGGTGGCAATTTGGTCGATAAACGCCTTGATATCAGCGTCTTGCAAATGCACTTTATAGCCAGTGGCTGCATGGGCAGCTGACAGACCACTGCTCAGCAAACTGATACTCATAGCCAGTGTCGTGCTCAAAAATAGTGGCTTTAGCATGGTTGGGTATTTCATAATTTACCTTATCAATTTTTAACGCATATCACCGACTTGTGTCTCACGTAGCGATGACGTCTGTAACTTTTTACTATCTTTTATCAAAATGACTGGCGTACTGTCACGACTTGGTCGCCGCGCTGAACTTGGATTTGCGCTTGTCCTGCTTGTTGTACTTGACGTAGTAGCTGGGCATCTTGCGTTGGGTTTTGACCCACGTTTTGTCCATTGACGGAGATGACTTTATCCCCTGTTTGTAGACCCAGACGGTTTTTTAGTCCTGCGGACATCGCGTCAGTCACCAAATAGCCTTGTCCTGTTGCTGCCACACCCATTTGGCTTAGATACCCTGAGGCATTTTGCTGAAGTCCTTGAATCGCCCCACCAATGGCTGACGATGCACCGCTTGGCGAGTTACTGGCACCATTTGACGTCGCCATATTGGGCGCAGAATCCTCTCGATCATGGGGGTCGCCTGTAGCCACTGGCGCGCCGCCAATCGCTTGTGGCGCAGCTCCGCTTAAACTCGGTGTGGGGGTTTGTCCCATATTTGAGCCACTACCCACGCCTGCAGCACCGTTGGCTTGAGCTTTGGCTCTGATAGCGTCGCTTTGGTCAAGAAAAAACGGTTGCCCAAATGGCACTTTACTGGTTTGGCCACTGGCATCTGCCACCATTACAAAATCAGCTGCGACTTTGACCAATTTATAACCACTGCCATCAATCATGTCGTTGATACGATAGCTTAAGGTTTTACCATTCGCCGTCAAAATTGCATACGATTGACTCTCTGGGGTGGCGATGGTCACGCCCACCACTTTGATATCTGGGGGTGTCGCTGCCGGCGCTTGCGGGGCAGTTGGCTGAGCAAAAAAATCTAACGCATTGGTATTGGCAGATTGCGCGACCAAGTTCGGCTGTAAGGGGATTGGGGTGAGTGCAGGGGCTTTGGGCGGGGCAACCACTAGCCAAATCGCTTGGCTTAATTGCCACACCAACCAAAAAATAGCTGCCAATAGCAACCAAGGATACAGTTTTTCTACCACTGCCATCGGCACAAATTTACCAGTCGTTGTTTTACGGCTCAACGAGGGGCGCTGGTTGGCTTTTATCATATCTGCTATCATCGCTACGTCTCTAATTACCCATACTGGTCAAAGGTTGGCGAATGGACACCACCACACTGTCATCAGCCCCTTTGCCTTGGTACGCTGGCATATTTTTGAGCAGCCGCTGGGTCAATGACACATCTATCATATTATCTTGGTCAAGATAAAAATCCCCTAGACGCTCGGCTTGCGGTGTAGTAAGGGCTAAATGCAAGCTTTTACCTTGCGCTGCCTTGTTGCTATTAATACCATTAGCGTTGGCTACTGGCTGCACACTTGCTTTATCCGCGCTTAAGTTGCCTTGCATGGTGGGGAGTTTGATGAGGTAGGTTTTGCCGCCTGTGGGATACCCCAAATCACCGCCTGCCCAATTCATACTGCCTTTGGCGGTTTGATAGCCTTGCTTATTTTTTTCAATCGACACTTCTTTGATGGTAATCGGTGTGTCGGGTAATTGCCAACTGACCAACTGCGCCAATGTGTCAGGGCTGATTTTGCCGTTGAAATCATTGGCTTGCCAGCTGGTTTTATTGAATTTGACCACCCCTTGCAAGTCGGTTTTACCAGAGCGGATATCGACCGCCATACCCAGTTTTCCCATCAATAAATGCCACGGCTGCCAGCGCCAATCCACACTACCCGCTAGCGGCGTATTGGGGCGCGCATTGATTTGCCAATTGGCCTGACCTTGCCAAAGGTTGCCGGATATTTGCTGAAGGTAAGGGTTGTTTGGGGCAAATTTTTGCAGCAACCACGCTGCAGGTAGCTGAATCAACAAGCTTAAGCAAAGCAAAACCAGACCTACCAGCCACCATAGTTTTGTCGGACGTAATGAATTGACACTTGCCAAACTTGAATACCTTTTACAATGATTTTTGACATCAATATTTTTGACACCGATAAAGTGACGCAATCCACAAGCAGATTAATCAACAATCAAATAATTCATGCAGGATAAAAATTGCCATTGGCGCAAAATTTTGAACCCGCTCTGCGCCAACACTCGAATATTTTTCTAACTAAAATGAAACGCTTTATCATAACTGATTTTTATTGCGTTGTAATGTCAATCCATAAAAAATCAAAATTTTGTCAGGCTTATTTTGGGCAGACTGTTTATTGCGGCTGCCTGCCGCACTCACTACAATTTGCAACCGACTTTATCACCATGAGTTTGCTACAATCACCTCACCACGCTGGTTAAAACTATAATGCAAAATACAAGGAAAATAGCATGCAATTTGATACATTGCCACAACTGGGCGATAGCGTCTCCAAAATTTGCTTAGGCACCATGACCTGGGGACAGCAAAACAGCGAGCAGGATGCCCACGAACAAATGGATTATGCCCTTGCCCAAGGTGTGAACTTTTGGGATACCGCAGAGATGTATCCGTCACCCCCTGATAAAGACAAACAGGGTGATACGGAGCGCTTTATGGGCAGCTGGTTTGCCAAGACAGGCAAACGAAATGATGTGGTATTGGCGAGTAAAATCTCTCGCAATGACTTTTTGCGTGATGGCAATACTAAGTTTGATAAAAAAACCATTCGTGCGGCATTAGATAGCAATCTACAGCGCTTGCAAACCGACCATATCGATATTTATCAGCTACACTGGCCAGAGCGCCAGACCAACTTTTTTGGTCAACGCGGCTATACAGAAAGTATGGCGCAGCAAGACACCAAAGAATTGACGCCATTTTTGGAAACCATCGAAGCACTCAATGATGAAATCACCAAAGGTCGAATCCGCGCTTATGGGCTATCCAATGACACCCCCTGGGGCGTCATGCGCTACTTAGCAGAAGCCGATAAACATGGGCTTGCTCGACCTATCACCATACAAAATCCATATAGTTTACTCAATCGCTTGTATGAAGTGGGACTGGCAGAAATCAGTCACCGCGAGCAAATTGGGTTACTTGCCTACTCACCGCTAGCCTTTGGGGTGTTATCAGGCAAATATTTGGGAGGTAACAAGCCTGCCAATAGTCGCTTGAGCCTTTATAGTCATTTTACCCGTTATTTGAATGCGCAAGCGCAGCAAGCTACCGAAGCCTATGCCGAGGTCGCCAAAAAACATCATCTAGATATGGCACAAATGGCACTGGCGTTTGTCAATAGCCGCTCGTTTGTGACTGCCAATATCATTGGGGCAACCACCATTGAGCAGCTAGCCAGCAATATCGCGTCCGTAGATTTGGTATTATCCCAAGAGGTATTGGCTGATATCGAAGCGGTGCAGACCTTATACCCGAACCCTGCACCTTAAACCCTGTAACTTAAATCCTATACCTCACACCCTGCACCTTACTAGCAAACTACTATCAGAAAAAACGGCTTGACTTCCTCCCCTCCCTATCGTTCGGGGATTCCCGATATCGCTACCGAGAATTTCCTAATTCAACGAGATTTGCTTATGCAGACTAACTACACAAGACTGACATTCTCTCCAAAGGCTAACCCCGCAAGTCCTGCGGTTAAAATGTTTTTGGCGGCATTGACGTCACGGTCATGGGTAGTTTTGCATTCTGGGCAATCCCAATAGCGTGTATCAAGCGTCAAAAAATTTAAGATATATCCACAATTAGAACAGCGTTTAGAGCTTGGGAAAAATTGGTCTATCTTAGAGATAGTCCGACCCGCCCAGTCTGCTTTGTATTCCAACTGGTTAACAAAGTTACCCCAACTGGCATCGGCGATATGCTTGGCAAGTTTAGGATTTTTAATCATGTTTTTTACACGTAGCGATTCAACACAAATAACTTGGTTTTCGTTTATTAATTTGCGGGACAACTTGTGTAAGTTATCCAATCGACAATCGGAGATTTTAGCGTGAATACGAGCCACCTTAAGCTTAGCCTTAGCACGATTAGCCGAGCCGAGTTTTTTACGACTCAAGGCGCGTTGTGCTTTGGCAAGTTTAGTGGCGTATTTAGCTGTCAGACGGGGATTGTCGATTTTGATACCGCTATCGGTAACAAACAGGTGCTTAATGCCAACGTCAATACCGATATTGCTATCAGACTTTGGCAAGATTTGATTTTCAAATTCACACAGGCACGACACGAAGTAACGCCCAGCGCAATCTTTGGAAATGGTAATAGTGCTTGGTTCGCTTGGCAGTTGTCTCGACCAACGCACATTAAGCGGTTCTTTGCTTTTTGCTATATAGATTTTACCGTCAGTGAATTTAAAGGCACTTTTGGTAAATTCTGCCGATTGTTTATGAGTTTTCTTTTTGAATGTTGGATATTTGGTACGACCCTCAAAGAAGTTCTTAAAAGCCGTTTGTTGATGTCTGATGCCCTGCTGCAAAGCAACACTAGAAACATCATTCAAAAAAGAAAATTCAGGCTGTTTTTTAAGCTCAGTCAATTTTGCATTGGCTTGAATGTAGCCTATTTTTGCCTTGCTTTGATAATACTCATCAGTACGCCAACGCAATATCGTGTTATAGACAAACCGCACACAGCCGAATGTTTGAGCAAGCAGTTTAGTTTGTTCGTCAGTCGGGTAGAAGCGGAATTTATAAGCACAATGTTTCATATCTTACATTTTATCATTGAAAATGTAAGAATACAACACTAAACAACTTCTGTGTGTAAGCATACCTACGGAGTTGCCTTATATCCACCGCCTGAAGTCGGTGGTTTTACGGCAACAGAGGATAAAAAATCCTTGCGACAGTGTGACTGTGCAAGGATTTTTTTAAACCTAATAAAACTTAAAGTCTAGAACGGGATATCATCATCAACTGCGCCTGGTTTTGGCATTGCCATGGCTGGGTTTTGTTGGGGATTTTGGGCAGGCTGATTATTGCCTGTATTTGCCCCTTGTGGCGCTTGGTTGCCATTCATAAATGGGTTATTGCCAAATCCCGCATTTTGACCCGCTTGGGGCGCAACTTGGTTATTAGTTTGGGCATTATTTTGATTTGGATAGCCGCCAAAATGATTGGGCGCTTGGTTGCCACCTTGGTTGTAGCCAACTTGATTATAACCACCTTGGGGCTGGTTTGGGTAGGTTGTGCCGGCATTGTTGTTATTAGCAATACCGCCTTGAGCGCCGCCTGCTGTGCCAAGCATTTGCATTTGGTCGGCACGAATCTCTGTGGCATAACGCTCTACACCATTTTGGTCGGTGTATTTACTGGTGCGAAGGCTACCTTCGATATAGACTTGGCTACCTTTACGCAAGTATTGCGCCGCAATTTCCCCGAGTTTATTAAACAATGAAATACGGTGCCATTCGGTTTGCTCACGGCGCTCACCTGTTTGTTTGTCGTTCCACTGCTCACTTGTTGCCACGGCGATACGCGTCACGCTACCGCCATTGGCAAATTGTTTGACTTCAGGATCTGAACCAAGGTTGCCTACAATGATTACTTTATTTACGCCGCGCATAGAATTTCCTTGATAACTTTTTTGATGAATTTTTTGATAACTTTCTTGATGCCTTTCTTAATAGTTTTCTAGTGTTTTTAGCCAAATCTTTGCGGATTTAGCGCAACTACAATGCCATTACTTTACTAAACTTTGCATCAAATTGCTAGCGTCTGACCGGTAAGATGTGACAAATGCTGTCGCGTGTCATCGGTCAATTTTTCTTTATCCAGTTTGAGATAAGCAATGTTTTCTTTTGGCATCATCACTATCTCATCCACGCCGTCAATCGCCAAAATTTGCTGTGACCATGCAGTCGTGTCAATACCTGTTGGCAGGGTAATCGTTAGGCTGGTCAAATACGGTGGGGCGGCAATCGGCAGGATAAACAATAACGCAATGACGGTCACGATGGCGAGCACCGTCCATGACAACCACATCGGTTTGGTCAGCAAAATACCGCCCATGGCACCGCCCACAAAAGCACCCAAAAACTGTGCAGATGAGTTAATACCCATTGCCGTCGCTTTGTTGGCAACGGGCGCGCGTTTGGAAATCCAAGACGGAATGGTCGCCTCAAGGCTATTAAAGCCAATGTAATAAACCGCAAGCCCAATAATTAAACCCACAATGGTCTGACTAGCCACCGCCAAAAATACCAATCCCGCCACCAAGGTCGCTAAAGACGCCAAAAACACGGCGCGCATTTGCCGTTTTTTTTCTGCGATGATAATCAGTGGAACCGCAATGATAAAGCCCAATAATAGTAGCGGCAAATACACAAAACCTTGCTGCGCCACCGTCAAGCCGAGCACATCATGAAACTGGTGCGGCAATAAGGTAAACATCGCTGTCATTGACAGATGCAGCGCAAAAATCGCCAAGTGCAACCGGTTAATATCGGCAATTTTTAATACTTCAGCAAACTGTGCTTTAACTGAGTGATTATTGAGATTGTGCTTTAGTACCCGATTTGGGGTGGGCACAATCCACAGTAAGCCAATGGCGAAAATAGCGGACGCCACTGTCACCCAAAACAAGCCTGAAATATCGAGCACATGCGTCAAAATCGGACCGAGCCCAAATGCGACCATTACCGACATGGCAATGGTCAGCCCCATGGTTGCCATCGCTTTGGTGCGATGCTCTTCACGGGTCACATCCGCGAGTAGTGCCATCACCACTGCTGAAACCGCGCCACTGCCGGCAATCAAACGCCCCAATATCACCATATAGATGTCTGTTGATAAGGCGCAAATCGCTCCCCCGAGCGCAAACACCAATAACCCTGCAATGATAATCGGTTTACGCGGATATTTGTCCGCCAAAAAACTCATGGGAATCTGAAAAATCGCCTGCCCTAAGCCATAGATACCAATCGCCAATCCAATCAAAAACGGCGTGGCGTGTGCATATTGTGTTCCATACACGGCAAACACAGGCACAATCATGAATAGTCCGAGCATGCGCAAGGCAAAGATACCGCCCAACCCGGCAATCGCTTTCTTTTCGGATGCATTCATGGAGGAGTTGTGACTCATATTTCTCGACGTTGATTTTACTGACGTTGATTTTACTGACATGGTGGCTCACAAAATTTTGCCAAAAACGGCTTATTATATGCCTAATTTTTATCACAGAGAATTTATTGGCAATAAAAATTATTTTAGCCCCATTATTTTGGCTTTATTGTTTCAGCCCCATTATTTTAGCATTGCGTAAGCGGTTACCATGATGGCTAAAATCACCGCGATAGCAATCATCAGCCACATCACATTTTTTTGGTTGTCAAAAAATCCTTGCGGTGACTGTTTGATAGATGATGATTTTGGGATAGCCACTAGCGTGCCATCTAACGAGCTATGCTTCACTTGGGTGGCGATTTTTTGTTGTTTTTGCGCTTTTTTGGCTTCAAATTGCTGTTGGCGTTGTTGTTTTTGTGCCAATTTTTGCTGTTTGGCTTGTTGTTGTAGTTGGCGCTGTTCTTCAAGCTTAGCCTGTTTTTGTCGCGCTTGTTCGGCAAGTTCTGCTTGTTTACGCGCCGCCTCTTCGATGGCTAACTGCTCAGTTTGCTGCTGCTCGCGAAGCTGTTTGTCGCTATAGCGGGCGTGAAAATCATCCATCACGGCGTTATCAATTTCGCTTAAGATAAAAGGCATTTCATTCATCACTTCAAGCGCATCATGCACATCGACGTCGTACACGCCCGAGGCTTTGGTGGTTTTGCCATCGGCAGTGAGTTTTCTGGGTACTTGGTAATCAGCAAGACGCTGCTGCAAGTGGTTTTCCATTTGTCCGATGGAATCGGTGCGACCTGTCATCGCTAATGCCCAATCGTTGATTTCGGCATGATTTTCGCTATTTAATTGCTGGATGATGTTGCTTGCGTCTTCAACAAGGCTGATTTTAGCAAGCAGCTGACCGGGTGAGACGGCGATATAAACCTCCCCTGAGGTGGCTTGGCGTTTGAGCGATGCAATGGCTTGGGGGTTGCATTGTAGGCAGTTGGCTTGTTTGTTTTTGAGTGTGTGACCTTTTGGGCATGGCGGTACACCGTAAGCAACGAGCGCGCCATTTTCTTTCATTTTGGCTTTGTATTCTTTGCTCGATAGTCCGCTGGCGTCAAAGGTTTTGTCCATTGGGATATGGTGGCTTTTTAAGAAGTCGGTTTGTTCTTGGGTTAACGTTGCCATGTTATTGTCTCAAATTTTGCAGTCACAAATTTTCTAGTTCCTTGATTCAATAAAGTATAGCAAGGTTTGAGGGTTTTATAAAAAATAAAAAATCGCTCATGTGCGTGATGATTTTATTTAAGATATTTCCAACGCTTGTGTTAATAGTGTCATCAGCTTCATTGTCCGCACGTTTGCAACCGCTTTCAATAAAAGCTATGTTTTATCTAGTTATGTTAATTTTACGAGTATGAAAAAAGTATGACAGTGAGCCAAAAGCAATTCATGATTAACAGAATTGATAACTTAATCAGTTGATAGTTTCTCGTAATATTTGGTCAAATTTGTTGAAATAGGTTTCAAAATTAAACTTGAAACCCCCACCCATTTCCCCCATTAAAACCCCATCTTTTTACCCAAATTTCCCACTCAAAAACACACAATAAGAAGCTCAATATGGCACAGCACGACGCAATCAAAATCCGTGGCGCACGCACCCACAATCTCAAAAACATCGACATCGACATCCCACGCGACAAACTGGTCGTCATCACAGGCTTATCAGGTTCGGGCAAGTCTAGCCTAGCCTTTGACACCCTATACGCCGAGGGACAACGCCGCTACGTCGAGAGCTTATCGGCTTACGCTCGCCAGTTTTTATCACAAATGGAAAAGCCCGAAGTCGATAGCATCGAAGGGCTGTCACCTGCCATCGCCATCGAGCAAAAATCCACCAACCATAACCCCCGCTCCACGGTGGGTACCATTACTGAGATTTATGACTATTTGCGTCTACTCTATGCCCGTGTCGGTACGCCCATGTGCCCAGAGCACCATCTACCGATGGTCGCGCAAACCGTCACCGAAATGGTCGATACCGTCATGGCATTGCCTGAAGATACCAAGCTGATGATTCTCGCGCGCGTCGTTGACGACCGCAAAGGCGAGCATATCCAGTTGATGGAACAGCTAAAAGGGCAAGGCTTTGTGCGGCTGCGGGTCGATGGCGAAATTTATGACATTGACGATGTGCCAGCGCTTGCCAAAACTTTTAAACACACCATTGATGTGGTGGTTGACCGCTTCAAAGTGCGGGATGACTTGGGAAATCGGGTTGCCGAAAGTTTGGAGACCGCCTTGCGATTGGGTAGCGACATTGCCATCTTGCATGACATGGACGCTGAGTTTGAGGATAAAATTTTGTCCGCCAAACATAGCTGCCCTGTCTGCGATCGCTCGGTTGCTGAGCTTGAACCAAAATTGTTTAGTTTTAACAACCCCTATGGCGCGTGTCCCGTGTGTGATGGCTTGGGTAAACGCCAATATTTCGCTGCCGAAAAAATCATCGGGCATCCTGAAAAATCGCTCAACCAAGGGGCGATTCAAGGCTGGGATAAACGCCACGCCTATTATTTTGGCTTGCTGACTACGGTTGCCGAGCATTACAGTATTGATATGGAAGCGCCTTGGCAACAACTGGATAAAAAGCACAAAGATGTCATTTTACACGGCTCTGGTAAAGACAAAATGACTTTTAACTTTGTCGATGAACGGGGGCGCAAATCCACCAAAACCGTGCCATTTGAAGGGGTGCTGCCGTATATGGAGCGCCGTTACCGCACTACGCAAAGCAGCATCGTGCGAGACGAGCTTGCCAAATACCTTGCTGATGCCACCTGCGATGCCTGTCACGGCTCACGCTTAAACGAAATCGCTCGCCATGTCGAAGTCAGCGACCGTACCGTTGCCGAAATGGTCAAGCTATCGATTGGCGAAGCGATGGCGTATTACGAGCAATTAAAACTTGAGGGCGCAAAAGGCGAAATCGCCGCCAAAATCATCAAAGAAATCCGTGAGCGGTTGGAATTTTTGGTGAGTGTGGGCTTGGATTATCTCACCCTTGCCCGCTCTGCCGAAACCCTATCGGGCGGTGAAGCTCAGCGCATACGCCTTGCTAGCCAAATCGGGGCAGGCTTGATGGGCGTGATGTATGTACTCGATGAGCCATCAATCGGCTTGCACCAACGTGACAATGACCGACTGCTGCAAACGTTGACTCGCTTACGTGATTTGGGCAATACCGTGATTGTCGTCGAGCATGACGAAGATGCCATTCGCCTAGCCGACCATATCATCGATGTGGGCGTGGGCGCTGGGGTACATGGTGGCAGTATCATTGCAGAAGGAACGGCAAAAGACATTGCCAAAAATCCCGAATCATTAACGGGGCAATATTTATCGGGCAAAAAGAAAATCGCAGTGCCAACCGTGCGTCACCGAGCCAAAGTCGCCAATGACGATAAATATGAAAAAATGCAAGACTCCGCCATTCCGTTAACCAAAAACCAAGCGAAAAAAGCGGAAAGCGAGAAGAAAGAAAAAGCCAAAAAAGGTAAAGTCGAAGCCAAACCCTTGATGCTGACTTTAACAGGGGCAAAAGGTAACAACCTTAAAAACGTGACCTTAAACTTGCCGATTGGTGTGTTTACCGCTATTACAGGCGTGTCGGGTTCAGGTAAATCGACCTTAATCAATCGCACCTTATTGCCACTAGCGACCACGCAGCTCAATAACGCTACCACGCATGTTGCCGAAGAGTTTGACAGTATCACTGGGCTAGAACATTTAGATAAAGTCGTCGATATCGACCAAAGCCCGATTGGGCGTACCCCTCGCTCCAATCCTGCAACCTATACGGGCGTATTTAGTCCGATTCGTGACCTATTCGCCCAAGTGGCTGAGTCCAAAGCTCGTGGCTATCAAGCAGGGCGCTTTAGCTTCAACGTGAAAGGCGGTCGCTGTGAAACCTGCCAAGGCGATGGCTTGATTAAGGTTGAGATGCACTTTTTGCCTGATATGTATGTGCCTTGCGATGCCTGTCAAGGCAAACGCTACAACCGTGAAACCCTTGAAATCACCTATAAGGGCAAAAATATCAATGACGTGCTCAATATGACGGTGGAGGATGCGGCAGAATTTTTTGAGGCGATTCCGGCAATTTACCGCCGTTTGCAAGCCTTACAAGAAGTCGGCTTAGGTTATATTCGTTTGGGTCAGTCTGCGCCAACCTTATCGGGCGGTGAGGCGCAACGGGTGAAACTTGCCAAAGAGCTGTCCAAACGTGATACCGGTCAGACCTTGTATGTGCTCGATGAGCCGACGACAGGTTTGCATTTCCATGATATCGCCAAGCTCCTAGACATCTTGCATACGCTACGTGACCGAGGCAATACCGTGGTGGTGATTGAGCATAATCTCGATGTGATTAAGACAGCCGACTGGATTGTGGATTTAGGCCCTGAGGGCGGTTCGGGCGGTGGTGAGATTATCGCTGAGGGCACGCCAGAGGAGGTAGCGCAAAACGCGCGCTCACACACAGGGCGATTCTTAAAACCGATGTTGCAAGCCTAAGTTTGTTACAAGTATAAGTCTGTTACAGGCATAAGGTTAGCGGTGAGGGTTAGTACGTTGTCGTCTAACCCTTTTTTTAACCAATCATCACTCTATGACTTGCTATTCATTGATAATACTTTACATTTCGCCCCAATATTCACACAATGAAGCGAGATAAGGACACTTCGATATTATCCAAGGAAAAAACCGTTATAGAACGATAAGGATGCTAGGATGATTTTATTTAAAGGAAAAACCAACGATCTTGAAACCCTATTTCCCCCTACCCTAAAACTAGATGGTCAAATCTGTGTGCGAAATGGTATGAGCATTCGCAGTAAATTTATGATTGGTATCTATGATATTGCCCTATACTTGGGTGAAATGACTGAAGATGCCGAAACAGCCATTACTGCACGCTATGCCAAGCAATTGCGCATGGTGTCTCGCCGCAATATCAAAGGCTCATTACTGGAAAATGCCTTCAAAGACGGCATTAGAGCGAATAGTAGCGCAAAAGAATATCAGAAAATCGCCTCAGTGATTGATGACGTGTTCGGTGAGTTGTTCAAAACCAACACCATCAAAGAAGGGGCAATGTTTACGATTGAGTTTTCGCCAGAGCATGGCGTTCGTTTAAATTATGATGAGGTTGGCGATCTTCCTTATATCAAAGAAGAAGGCTTTGACCAAGCTATTCTTCGTGCTTGGCTAGGCGATAATCCTATATCACTTGAGATGAAAAAGGATTTGCTAGGTCAGCACTAATGTTACACTGCTTATTTTTACACTTCCCTTATTTTAGACTTCCCATCAAGCATCGGGAGTTAATCTAGCCAATTGATAGTGGCCGTAACTTTTTCACTAGGTTTAATAGGGTTGTATTTATTGCAACCCTATTTTAAAGATGAATAGCGGCATTATTGAGATACTTGGCATCATTCAACCCCATAAATGGGTATTCATCCCTTACCTGCCTAGTTTTCTTTTATCCGATAACAAGCAAGTTGGTGTTTTTCATTTTTATCCCAATAGCGGCAATTTTTTTGCTTTTATTTTTTTACCCTATCGTCCATCAGGGGTTACTACAATACTATGTTTCTTTTTGGATGGCTATGCTAGTCTAAAGCAAAAAAAATCAGGCAGCTTATGAAACCACTTGCACAAAAGCCCACTAAACCAATCATATCAGCCCGTAACACGCCGCAAACCTTTACCCTCAATAAGCTTGCTAAACCTATCGTGAGCGATGATATTTTTTCGTTGCCGCCTGCTGTGTATGGCACTATCTATTTGACGCTGATTCCGCTATTTGGCTTTTTGTACAGCACCTTGCCAAATATGCAGTTTAACCATGAAGACGTGGGCTTTTTGGAAGCCATGTATTTTAGTACCATCACGGTGACCACCACCGGGTTTGGCGATATCACACCAACCAACACCTTTACGCGGGCGTTTGTGATGATTGAAGCCACTATTGGGGTGGTGTCCGCAGGTTTGTTTTTAAATGCGATTACTTATCAGCGTGAAGAAAACATGAGCAATCTGATGGACGCCTATGAAGCGAGAAAAGAAATCTCTTATGCCTTCGCGCGCCTGCACAGTCATGACAGTTTGATTACGCTTAACATGAATACTTATCTAAACCGCGTTAATCAACTACTGGGCATAGAATCAGAGCAAACCCCAGTGGCACAATCTGACCGTGAGGGTCGCGCTAATTTAACTAGCTCGCCTGATTCGCCCGCGGCGCTTGACGCCAAAGTCCCTCAGCAGCTTATTGGTATTCATGAGCCTATTCCCGAAGCGTTAGAATTTACTAATTTACAGCATTTATTTAACGCCTCGGCACGCTTGACCGATGACCCGCGTAAGCCGTTGATTTGGTACTATTATCAAGCTTTGGATGAATTGGTCAATAGTATTGAGAATTTGGTGCGTGAAACTGAAACCTATCGCTGGGCAGATTTGGAGTCGATTTGTATCCAGTATTTAAGTGATATCAAATCCTATGACTCCAGTAGTTATGTGCTCGCGGAGCCAAACTTTGAGCAACAACTTGCCGATATCCAAGCCCAGCGCCAGCAAGACATGTTACTTATCAGTGAATATCCAAGTGATAAAGCGGTTGAGCTGTCGAACGAAAATAGTTTAAACCCGTATATTATTTTATTTATGGGTATTCAGACCACCATTGATTTTATCAAAAAATTCCAACTTCGCTACCAAGAAATTATGCAAACCATTTAATTTTATCCGCTCATAAAAAAACACCCCACATGCCGTGAGGTGTTTTTGTTAATCAATCAGTCAATGAAGAATTAGTGACCAAATTGGTTGGCAGTGTTTTTGGCACCGCCCGCTTTAAGTGCCATTTCACCTGAGAAGATTTCTTTGTGATCATCACCGATGTCAGAACCTGCCATGGCTTGGTGCTTAACTGCCGCAACGCCTTCACGGAGTTCTTTACGTTGTACTTCTTCAACGTAAGCTAGCATACCTTTGTCACCAAAGTAACCTTTCGCCAACTGGTGCGTACTTAATGCCGCCGTGTGGAAAGTAGGTAAGGTGATCAAGTGGTGGAATACACAGGCTTCACGTGACGCATCAGCTTGGAAAGTACGCGCTAGTTCATCAGCAGCGGCATTCAACTCAGTGTTGTCGTAGTCAGCAGACATTAAGTTCGCTTTGTCGTAAGCTGAGATGTCTTTGCCTTCTTTTTCCCATTTTGCGATGACTTGTTTACGGAAGTTAAGCGTCCAGTTGAATGATGGGCTGTTGTTGTAAACAAGTTTAGCATCTGGCACTTGCGCAACGATACGGTCAGTCATTGATTTGATGTGCGCAACGTCTGGCGTTGGTGTTTCAATCCATAGTAGATCAGCACCGTTTTCAAGGGCAGTTACACAGTCAAGTACCACGCGGTCAATGTTGGTGCCTTCGCGGAATGAGTACAAGCCGTTTGGCATACGAGTTGGGCGAACCAATTTGCCATCACGTTTTAATAGCACATCGTACTCGCTTGCATTTTCTAAAGTCACTTCTTCAACTTCTAAGAAGTCTAAGTATTGTGAAGCAAGGTCGCCTGGCTCACGTGACACAGGAAGTTTTTGCGTTAATGATGCACCTTCAGAGTCAGTACGGGCAACGATGATACCGTTGTCAATGCCAAGCTCTAAGAACGCATAACGGATTGCGTTAAGTTTTGCGATGAAGTCTTCGTGTGGTACGGTGACTTTACCATCTTGGTGACCACATTGTTTGGCGTCTGATACTTGGTTTTCCACTTGGATAGCACAAGCACCGGCTTGGATCATTTGTTTGGTGAGCAAGTAAGTTGCTTCTTCGTTACCAAAACCTGCGTCGATGTCAGCGATGATTGGCACGATGTGTGATTCAAAGTTGTTGATTTTGTCTAAGATAGCTTTAGTATCTTGACCTGCTTCTTGCGCCGCATTTAATTCGCGGAAGTAATCGTTTAATACTTTTTCGTCCGCTTGACGTAAGAAAGTGTAGATTTCTTCGATTAATTTTGGCACAGCGGTTTTTTCGTGCATAGATTGGTCAGGTAGTGGACCAAATTCTGAACGAAGCGCAGCAACCATCCAACCTGAAAGGTAGATATATTTACGTTCAGTAGTACCGAAGTATTTTTTTACCGCATACATGGTTTGTTGACCGATAAAGCCATGCCATGCACCAAGAGACTGGGTGTATTTTGATTTGTCAGCATCATAAGCTGCCATATCACGACGCATGATGTCGGCAGTGTATTGAGCGATTTCTAAACCTGTTTTAAAACGGTTTTGGATAACCAAACGCGCAGCATCATTTTCGCTGATGTTTTTCCAGTTACCATATTTGGCTTTTAGTTCGCGGATATGGTCAATCGCTGAAACGTAAGTTGACATAGCAGTCTCCTGTTGAGGACGGTGGGATAAAAAAACTTAGGATGATTGTTGTGTTGTAATAAAAGTAAAAGTTTTAAATAAGCCAATATTTAGCGAGCGTTAAACACCGAAAGTATAAATAATGTTTAAGACAAAAACTAAATATCCAAAATAATCTAACAATTTTTTTAACAAAATACGTGATATTTCTTACAGTGATATTAAATAGTCTGTTAAAATTAAGAATTCTATTTTGGCACTAATAAAGCTTTAAGTTGGCTTAAATAATGGAATGAATGCACTATACCCTTTAATTCATAATTTAGCTATTTAATGATTCGTATCTTTAGTATTTATTTAAAATATAGTATAATACAATCAATAACTTAAATTTTATTGCTAGGTTTTAGCCCTGTTAAAACTAGCTTTTTTAGCCTTTTTTTCTTAACTTTTAACTAGACAAACAGTAATTTATGGATTTACAACGTGTGGATTTGAACCTTTTGGTGCATCTTGATGTGTTACTTCGAGAAAAAAACGTCACCAGAGCCTCTGAGCAACTCGGCATTACCCAGCCAGCCATGAGTAATATTTTACGTCGTTTGCGTAAGTTGTTTAATGATCCCTTGTTGATTCGCTCATCTGAAGGCATGACGCCGACGGAGCGAGCGCTTGAATTACAGCCGCGCGTACGCGAATTGTTAGCGGATTTAACCCAGCTATTAGAGCCGCGTACTGAGTTTCGTCCTTATACCTCAAGTCGTGTTTTTCGGATTATGACGTCAGATTACGCCGAAGCGACGCTGGTGCCTAGATTGGTCAAAGCGCTGCGCAGTGAAGCCCCAAACGTGATTTTGGACTTTTTGACACCCTCGGATGTATCGTATCGAGATATGGAGCAAGGGCGTGTTGATTTGGCGATTAATCGTTTTAATGAAGTACCGCAAAGCTTCCACCAAGTGCTGATTTGGCGTGATACTTTTAGTTGTTTGTTGTCGGCTGATAGTCCGTATGTCAATCGCTTTAACCTAAAAAATTATCTTAAAGCTCAGCACGTTTGGGTATCCAAAACAGGGATGGGTGTGGGTTTTGGGGTGAATCCCGAAAAATCTGGCGGGCTTGGCTCGATTGATGCGGCGTTGCAACGCCTCGGTCAGAAACGTCAAATCAGTGTCTTTACCCGTCATTATCAGATGCCTGCGATGCTCACCGCCAATAAAGATTTAATTGCTACGCTGCCGACTCGGGTGGCGCGCATGCAGGCAAATAATGATGATATCGTGATTAAAGAGCCACCATTTTTTATTCCAGAGTTTGAGTTGACGATGGCATGGTCGCCACTATTACAGCATCACCCTGCGCATCGTTGGTTACGTCAGTTGATTCAACATGTGTCGCGACAAATCATCGCCGAAGATCGCATCAGGTATCCGCTCCAAACTGCGATTCAAGATGGTTCGCTGCATACCCAGCCCATTGATTTGGTTGAAATTGATCCTGATCGTCAATAAGGATGGTTAGGCAAGCTGCTTATCTAGGACTGGTCTAGGATTGGCAAATTTTATCCACCCATAGCTCATACGGATATTTTCCTAAATGTCCGTAACGTCCTTTTTCAGTCACTCGCCCTTCAATACAGACAGGTAAACTAATCGAGACGCCCGTTTGACCTTGCGCTTTGGCATACTCGGCTAATAGATTGTTTGGGTCAAATACATGGTATTTGGTGGTACCGTCATTAAATTCAGATTGCTCTAAGCTTTGGGTAAAGGTGCCTTTTAACGTCAGCGTTTTTTTGGGCACACTATCAATGCTTTCTTTGATATCGCTTAATTTACCATTTTGCAGCGATTGGTACGCCACGCCGGCGCAACTTGCCAATAGACCAATTATTGCCACACCACCGCCCAACCATGCGGCTTTTTTACCCTTTATCTTGTTAGTTAGCATGGTGTTTTCCTTATCATTGATCACAAAATTATTGGTATAAAAAAATGATAGCAATATTCGTTGCTATCATTTGTACATTTTATTTATCGTTACACTACCCTTGGGTAACCCGCTTAGCGAATATAGGTATGGTCTTCAGGATTAGTCACCGGCTGTGTCAGCGCTTGGGTTGGTAAGACTTTCTTAAGATAAAAATACCCCAATATACCTGCCAATAATGACCCTAAAATAATGCCGAGCCGCTCGTCAAACGGCTTGACTTCAAGTCCCGCAAAGGCAAGCCCACCAATAAACAAACTCATGGTAAAGCCAATACCACATAAAATCGCCACGCCAAATACTTGTCGCCAATCAACATTGCTAGGCAAGCTGGCTAAGCCAAGCTTGACGCCAAGCCAACTAAATAACATCACCCCAATCGGTTTACCCAGTAGCAGCCCTAATGCGATACCGAGCGGTACCGTATGAAACAGCGAGGACAGTCCCGTACCACCGAGATAAATGCCCGCGTTAGCAAACGCAAAAATCGGTAAAATAATAAAACTGACTGTGTCCTGCAAGTCATGTTCAACCGATTCGAGCGGTGAATGCTCAGGGTGCTTGTTGTCTGTCATTGGGATAAATAGCGCAAGCAGCACACCGGCAAGCGTCGCATGTATGCCCGACTTGAGCATCGCTGCCCATAGCAAAACGCCAATCATTATATAAGCGGTGGTGCGTGTGACGTTAAAGCGATTCATCAGCCACAATATCACCAAACATACCCCAACCCAAGCCAGTGCCGCCATGGACAGACCCGATGAGTAAAATAACGCAATAATGATAATCGCACCGATATCATCAAAAATAGCAATCGATGCCAAGAATACTTTGAGCGCGGCGGGCACGCGATTGCCCAGTAAAGTCAGCACGCCTAAGGCAAACGCAATATCTGTCGCCGCCGGAATCGCCCAGCCTTTCATCAAATCTGCATGCTGATAATTGAATGCGGCATAAAAAATCGCAGGTACCATCATGCCACCGACCGCAGCAATTGCAGGCAGGACGACTTTTTTGACGTCTGATAGTTCGCCCACTAGCATTTCGCGCTTGAGCTCAAGCCCTACTAAAAAGAAAAACACCACCATCAAGCCATCGTTGATCCAATGTAATAAATGATGATCGATACTAAAAGAGCCGATTTTTATCGAAATAGGCAGATGCAAAAAGTGCTCGTATATGTCACTCATCGGAGAGTTTGCTACTACCATCGCCAACACAGCGGAAAACGCCAGAACTATACCCGCAGCCATATCGTGTGCCAAAAATTTTTTAAATTGATTAAATACTATCATCCGTCTAAAACTCTTTTTAATACCATTTTTATTTATAAAACATACCACACTTAAACCAAGTAAAATAGCCTAAAATACCGTCATAATATATTTTATTATATCATAAAATCAATTTTATTGATAAATAATTTCATAATTTTAATTTAATAGAAAATTTTATTCATTTAATCGCTATTTTAGATAAATTAATTTTTAGGGGTATGATTTTTTGGTGTTGATAGTTAACATTCTAAACCCGAATGATTGAGAAAGTTGTTAACACCCCATCGCTATTTTGTATTATCATTTTATTGCTACTTGCCTAGCGATTTAGAATTAGCCTTTCAATAGTGTGGATATTTTGCCAACTTCTCTTACCGATCTTGATTTAACCCCGCTCAAACGTTTTTCACATAACGTCATCGCTAATATCCGTGCCACGGGTCACATGCTAATAGGTTCAAAACGTGCGTTTTATTGGGTCAAGCCCACCGTATGGCAGTTTTTATTGTTTGGATTGACGGCACTGGCGAGTAATTTGCTGTTTTCGTGGTTGGTGGCTGAAGATGCCACCCATTTTAATCCACAAGGGCTGATTAGTTATTTGGTGTGGCCGATGGTGATGCTAGTGGCAGGATTGATTCTTGCCAAACGTCATTTTAATGCCATGCTGATTTTTGTGCCGGCGATTTTGTGGCTGTGTGCTGATACTTTCATGATGCTGGTGCAAAGCTTGATTCAGTTTATATCAGACCTAGGCTGGCTACCTGAATGGACGTTTGATACGATTGGTATTATGTTCGTATTGGCGTTTGTCTGGCAGTCGTTATCTCTGCTATGGATTTTTGGCAATCAATTACGCTGGTCATGGATTGAGCGTGTCCTGATTATGTTGGGTGCGTTTGCCGTACTCAGTGTGTGGCAAAAAAACGTACAATCTGAGCCGATTTTTCAATCCGACCCTGTCGAACCCGTGGTCACTGAAGCGGCATTTTATGCGCAGCCTGAGCTTCTGGCCGATATGCTAAATAACGTGCAGCCGCAACGCCCGACTATACATGATTGGTACTTTATGGGTGTCGCAGGTCATGGCGAGCAAGATGTGTTCCGCTCAGAAATTGAGCTGACCAAAGCATACTTTGACCATCAATTTGGCACAGCAGGACGCTCGGTTGAACTCATTAACAACGCCAATACCCTGTCTGCGCTGCCGATTGCCAGTAAAACCAGCATTGAACGCGCCTTGCAAAGTATCGCCAAAAAAATGGATGTCAATGAAGACGTGCTATTTTTGACCTTGACCTCGCATGGGGGTGACGAGGTGATTGAGATGTCCAACCCACCGCTAGCGCTCGATAATGTCGATGCCAAATGGCTACGCCAATCATTGGATAAATCTGGCATTAAATGGCGCGTCATTGTGGTATCCGCCTGTTATTCTGGCTCATTTATCAATGAGTTAAAATCGCCAGAGACACTTGTGATTACTGCCTCAGCGGCGAACAAATCATCGTTTGGCTGTTCTAATGAAGCCGAATATACTTACTTTGGACAAGCATTTTTTGCTGAAAGCTTACCCAAGCTTCGCCGTTTTCAACCTGCGTTTGAAGCCGCCAGCAAACGCATTGCTGAACGGGAAAAAATGATGGGGTTTGAACCCTCAGAGCCGCAATTGGTGATGGGAGAGTCTATTAAAGCGATATTGCCAGCGTTTGAAAACAGTCTCAAACCCTTACCTGCGGTTGTGATAGCGCCATCAACTGCCGCCAGTGCTACTAGCGATGCCCATAGCTTAAGTAGCCACCAACTGCACAAGTAACATAAACCGGTTTGGCTGTTTTAGCTGCCAAGACGCCTTGCAACTCGCCTTACCATCCATCATGGTAGCGATTGGGAGCAACTGATATTTTCTGCCAATTTTTTAGCGATTTTATAATTTTTGCACATAAAAAAAGTGGGTTAACCTAAGTTACCCACTTTTTTATCAAATAGCGCGTCAAATAGACTGTGTCAGTCAATTATTTGATTTTAGCTTCTTTGAATACAACATGTTGACGTACCACTGGATCAAATTTTTTGATTTCCATTTTGTTTGGCATGGTACGTTTGTTTTTGGTCGTGGTGTAAAAATAACCCGTACCTGCAGTTGAAACTAATTTGATTTTATCACGCATCGCAATTGCTCCCTAAGAATATAAAAAGGCAAAAATTAGATTTTTTCGCCACGAGCACGCATATCAGTTAAAACTTGGTCAATACCAACTTTATCAATGATACGCATACCTTTGGTAGTCAAGCGAAGCTTAACAAAGCGGTTTTCGCTCTCTACCCAAAAACGATGGGTGTGTAGATTTGGTAGAAAACGACGGCGGGTTTTGTTGTTTGCGTGAGAAACATTGTTACCTACCGCTGGGCGTTTTCCAGTCACTTGGCATACTCGAGACATGGCTTACTCCTAATCGGTGTGCATGAGGGCTGCTCATGCCTGTCACAACTGATACTCGCACATCTCGCATATCATTGAAGCTAAAAAAGCTAGGGTTTCAACGATTCTAGTGTTGAGTATCTCAGTTTGAATCAATAATTAATCTTTTGGCGGCGCACTTAAAATTAGCTACTCACGGCTAGTCACTTGACTTGCGTCAATCAAAACCATTTTAAGCAAGCGTCAAAAAATCGCTAGTAAATTTAAAGCCGCTATTTATACCATAACTTATGCCAAAATGCAATGTGATTGGATAAAAATTTGGTAGTGGTTTGAAAAGTATGCTGAGAAAGAAATAGAAAAGACAACTTGGTAAAAAGATGATAATTTGAGGT
>NZ_JBIQEC010000027.1:0-25164 GCF_045370505.1 Moraxella sp. 179-F 1C4 NHS
TAAATTAGCGCCAATTCAGCGCTTTTTTATTCCATTTATTTCACGATAAAGCCAAATAAATCTAAATATGATAAGATATACTAAATATTATTTATCGTGAGAAATTTACTATGAGTTTCATCGGTTATGCTCGAGTATCCACATCGGAAGAAAAACAACTCCTTGACCGTCAAGTTGATGCGTTAACAGAAATTGGCTGTGAGCGAATTTTTGAGGACAAGGCATCGGGAAGTAATTCCCAACGTAAAGGATTGGATGATTGTCTCAACTATTTAAGAAAGGGCGATGTGTTGGTTGTTTTGGATTTAGATAGGTTAGGGCGGTTAGCCAGTGACCTAATTAAACTCATTGATGAATTGGCTGAAAATTGCATTGGATTTAAAGCCATTAACTCACCGATGGATACCACCACCCCTGCAGGTCGAGCCTTTTTGCAGATTCAAGGTAAGCATCCGACCATCCCATCTACCACCATTCTAAAAAATACGAGATAGTGCCCACTTATTTTTAAGTGGGCACTAAAATGGCACAGACGTAAGCATCCGACCATTCCATCTATCACAGTCCTAAAAAATAAGAGATAGTGCCCACTAAAAAATGAAGTGGGCACTAGAATGGCACAAATAGACATAACCAAACCGAAGCGACGAACGTACAGCAAAGAACTCAAGGCCTATCTCGTAGAACAAGCCTTAACAGGCGAACGCTCGATAGCGAGGCTAGCTCAAGGTCATGGCATTAACCCAAACTTATTGCAGAAATGGATAAAAGCTGCCAGAGACGAGAAAATCGCAGCAACTCAACCATTAGCCAACCCAAACTTCGATATTAACCTCATTGAACATGAGCCTGTCTTTCTGCCTATCACCCTGCAATCTAGAAGCCATCACGAACAAACACCACAAGCAACTGCCTTAGCTCAAACCATCACAGGCGTAGAACTACAAATTCCCAGCCATAACGGGACGCCCATAAAACTCACCATCGACCAAATTGACAATTACAGCCTACTCGAACTACTGCGGGGGCTACAATGAACCCCCTTATCAACCCCCAACAAATATGGCTATCCACCGCTGCCATGGACATGCGAAGTGGCAGTAATAAACTACTCGCCTTCATCCTACAGCACCACCCAGGCATCCGCCCAAACTGTGCCTACCTATTTTACAACAAAGCAGGCACCCGGCTAAAAATACTCATCCATGACGGCCTGGGCATATGGCTATGCACCCGAACACTCGATGATGGCAAATTTCACGGACTTGGCGAACGTCTCATGCGACATCACAGCCTAACCAACCCAACCACAGGACTTACCATTAGTCATGAGCAATTTAACGCCTTGGTTAGTGGACTGTCTTGGCATAACCTAGGCAAAGATATACTCACCCCGCTTACCTGACCGTTAGCCTAATCATCAACCAAACCTGGCTTTATCATAAACCCGCTAAATCTCAACTATCACCGCCTATTTACTGACAATGCAGGACGGTTATGGCAAACTACCGCCATGACCACCGCCCACCCATCCGACCCAACTGCGCCAAGCTATGCTGATTTATTAGCCCAAAACGCTCGGCTTCAACAGCAGCTTGACGCACAAAAACAACGATACCAACAGCAAGCAGCGCAGCTCAAACAGCAATACCAACAACAAATGGACGCTCAAAGGCAGCAATACGAAGCTAAGCTTGCTCGCATTAACCAAGCGCTCACTGACGCCATTGCCAAACAGCAACGTCTTATCCATCGGCTGTTTGGGCAAAAAAGCGAAGGCTTAACGCCCAAGCAAGACCACCTAAACAAAGAAACCGCCCTAGAAGACCTCGCCTTACTTGAACAAGCGCATGACAACTTCTTAGCCAAGCTTAGCGATGACGAGCGAGCCAAACTGGTTGCTAGCAAGCCGATTGATACGCAAGAAAAAGGCACACAATCAGAAACACCAACCAAACCCAAACGACAAAAACGCCTCGTTATCCCTGACAACCTCGACATTCACACCATCATCCACGAACCACCGTCAACCACCTGTGAATGTGGCTGTCAAATGACGCAAATTGGTCAAGATGTTCAAGACAAACTCGGCTTTAAGCCAAAGCAGTTTTACCGAGAGCGTCATATTTATCCTAAATACATTTGCCGTAACGCTGAGTGTAACCGTGAAAAGCTGGTTCAAGCCAAAACCGACGCCCAAATCATCGATAAAAGCGTTGCGACGCCTGCGCTACTGGCTCATGTGCTTATCAGTAAATACGCTGACCATTTACCCCTGTATCGCCAAAGCCTGATTTATCAGCGAAGCGGGGTGTATTTATCTGATTCGACCTTGGCAGATTGGGTGGGACGTTGTGGGGTACAGCTTGGGTTTTTAGTTAATCGCTTACGCCAGATGATACTTACCCAACCGATTCTGCATGCCGATGAAACCCCAATAAAGGTGTTAAATGGCTATGGGGTAAAAGACGTGAAAGGCAAACTAAAGCAAGGCTATGTGTGGGCGTATGTGACCCCAAAGCACAGCCCAATCAAAGCGGTGGTGTATGATTTTGCCCAAGGTCGGGGTAGTGAGTATCCCAATGCTTTTCTGCAGGGCTTTAAGGGCAAGCTTGTTTGCGACGGCTATAACGGCTATAAGCCATTATTTGGGCGAGGGGTGATTGAAGTGGGTTGTATGGCCCATGCTAGGCGTAAGTTTCATGAGCTTCATGTGACAGGGCAGAGTCTTATTAGCATTGAGGCATTAGAACTGTTTCAAACCCTGTATGCCGTTGAACGGGAGATTGATGAGCGGTTTGAGAAAAACCAAACCCCACTGCCCAGAGATGCTCAAATAGTTAGGCAAGTCAGGCAAGAGAAGGCAAAACCAGTTGCGGATAAACTTTATGCGTGGTTACAACAGAAACGCTTAGGCACGACTAAGAATGCCAGTATTACTAAGGCAATTGAGTATTGTTTGAAACGGTGGCAGGCTCTGACACGTTATCTTGAGGATGGCAATTTACCGATTGATAATAATTGGGCAGAAAATCAGATGCGTCCATGGGCGTTAGGCAGAAAGAATTGGTTGTTTGCAGGGTCGCTTGAGAGCGGTCAGCGGGCGGCGAATGTTATGTCGCTTGTCCAGTCAGCTAGGCTTAATGGGCTTGACCCCTATGCGTATTTGGCAGATGTGTTGAGTCGTCTGCCGACGCATCCTGATAGCCAGATTGATGAGCTGCTACCACATGTCTGGATACCACCTCAATAGGGGTATGGTCGGGGGCTTACGCACAGACAAACATAACCAAACCAAAACGACGGACATACAGCAAAGAACTCAAAGCCTATCTCGTAGAACAAGCCTTAACAGGCAAACGCTCGATTGCTAGCCTAGCTCAAGGACACGGCATCAACCCAAATTTACTACAGAAATGGATAAAATCTGTCAGAGACGAGAAAATCGCAGCAACCTTATCTCAACCATTAGCCAGCTCAAATATCAAAACCAATCTCATTGATCATGGGTCTGAGCCTGCTTTCTTACCCGTTATCCTGCAACATAAAACCAAGCACGAAATAACACCGCAAGCAACTGCCTTCGCCCCAACCCTCACAGGCATACAGCTTCAAATTCCTAAGCATAACGGGACGCCAATAACATTAAGCATTGCTCAAATTGACACCCATAGCCTTATTGAACTGCTACGGGGCTTACAATGATACAAATCAACCAAATCTGGCTATCCACGACAGCCATGGACATGCGAAGTGGCAGCAACAAACTACTCGCCTTTATTCTAGAAAAACACCATGGTATCAAACCGCACTGTGCCTACCTATTTTACAACAAAACAGGCACACGGCTAAAAGTGCTCATTCATGACGGACTAGGCGTTTGGCTGTGTAGCCGAACTCTAGATGACAGCAAATTTCATGGACTCAGTGAACGTCTCATCCGACATCACAGCCAATCCAACCAAAACACAGGGTTTGCCATCAATCAACAACAATTTAACGCCCTTATCAGCGGATTAGCTTGGCACAATTTAGGCAAAGAGATACTCACCCCCGTCATCTGAATCATAACATTAAAAAATTCCCACTATCACAACCAACTCGCTGACAAGCTATAGTGGTTATGGCAACATAGCGCCATGACCGATCACAGCCCAACCGACCTAACCGACCCTAGCTACGCTGAACTATTGGCTAAAATAGCCCTGCTTGAACAACAACAAAAACAGCAGCAAGATGCGTATCAACAGCGTCTACGAGAGCAGCAGCAACAATACGAAAAACAGCTTAAAGCCTATCAGGTTCAAATCGAACATCTCATCGAAAAACAAAAACTGCTCATTCACCAACTATTTGGACAAAAGAACGAAGCATTAACGCCCAAACAAGACCATTTGGGCAAAGAATCTGCTCTAGAAGACCTATCTGCCCTTGAACAAATTAAAGACAATGCTCAAGCCGAGCTTGATAACGACAGCCATACTGCATCGACAAACGAATCGGTCAATACAGATAGCCAAATGCTTATCACCCAAAGTGAAAGTAAGCAAACCGACACAAACTCAGATGACAACAAACCAGCGAAACCCAAACGCGAGCGGCGTATTGTCATCCCTGATAACCTAGAAGTCCGAACCATCATTCATGAGCCTGAATCAATCACTTGTGGTTGTGGCTGTCAAATGAAACAAATTGGCGAAGACGTACAAGACAAACTCGGACTTATCCCTGCTTGCTTTTACCGTGAACGCCACATCTATCCCAAATACGCTTGTCAGCATTGCCAACGTCAATCTTTTAGCAAACAGCCAATTGACGACACCCAAAACCAAAATCACCGCCTAATTCAAGCCAAAGTCCCTGCGGGGGTCATCGTTAAAAGCATTGCCACCGCTGAGCTACTAGCTCACATCATCATTAGCAAATTTGCTGATCATCAGCCACTATACCGTCAAAGCCTAATCTATGGGCGAAGTGGCGTGCATTTATCCGACTCAACAATGGCAGACTGGGTAGGACGCTGTGGTGTCGCCCTTGAGCCACTGGTGAAACGCTTGCATGAATTACTATTAACCCAACCGATTCTGCATGCCGATGAAACCCCTGTCAATATTTTAAAGTTTAATAACAATAAGGGTAAGTTAAAGCAAGGCTATGTTTGGGCGTATCTGACCCCACAACATTGTCAAAGCTATGGTGGTTTTAAAGCCGTGGTGTATGACTTTGCCGAAAGTAGGCGAAATGAACACCCCAAAGCCTTTTTAGATAAGTGGCAGGGTCAGCTCATTTGCGATGATTACAATGGCTATAAGTGTTTGTTTAAACAAAAGCAAGCGGTTATCGAAGTCGGCTGTATGGCTCATGCAAGACGTAAATTCCATGAGCTTCATATCAAGGGTCAGAGTTTGGTGGCTCATGAAGCGTTGGCATTATTTCAAAAGCTGTATGCGGTTGAATGCCAGATTGATGCGTTATTTGAGAAAAATGAGACGCCAAGCCCTAGAGTCGCTACAACGGTAGTCGCCATCAGGCAACAACACGCAAAACCGATTGCCAAAGCGTTATATCGTTGGTTACAGGAAAAAAGGTTAGGCACAACCAAGAACGCAAGTATTACCAAAGCAATCGAGTATTGCTTAAAACGGTGGCAAGCTCTGACACGTTATCTTGAGGATGGCAGTTTGCCGATTGATATGAGAAGCACTGCTTCGCAAGGGGCAGAGATGCGTCCATGGGCTCTCGGGCGTAAGAATTGGTTGTTCGCAGGATCGCTTAAAAGTGGGCAGCGTGCTGCGGTGATTATGTCGCTTATCCAGTCGGCTCGTTTGAATGGGTTGGATGTTTATGCCTACTTGTCTGATGTGCTTAAACGTCTGCCTACCCATAAAGATAAGGATATTGATGAGCTCCTGCCTCATGTTTGGAAATTGCAATAGGGGTTGGTCGGATGCTTACTATGTATTGACCATTGACTTCAATCATCAATTCTTGCAATTGTGGATTGCTCTGTAATTGCTCCATATCAAACGCCGCGGCTTGCGGAAAGTAGGTCAGCCAGTTATAGCCACCGTCTGAGAAACGACCCCATAATTCGCCATTGATATAGTTGCCGATACGCCCAAACAGTAAGCCGGTTGGTACACAAGGAACGATAAAATCGAATACTTGAAAGGTAGTCTTTTTATATTTACGGGCAAAGAACCACATACCTAGCATGACGCCGATAAAGCCGCCGTGGAAAGACATACCGCCTTCCCAGACTTTTAATATATAGGCAGGGTTTTGGAGTAATTCACCGAACTGATAAAACAGCACATAGCCAATACGACCGCCTAAGATGACACCAAGCGCGCCATAAAAGACTAAGTCAGAGACCATGTCGGTGGTCCAATTGTCGCGTTTGGTACTGCGATACCAAGCCAAACCGTAAGCGGCAGCAAAGGCTAGCAAATACATTAGCCCATACCAGTGCACTTCCAATGGACCCAAGGAAAGCGCTACGGGATCATACTGAGGATGAATCATCATAAAGGCATCATAATTATTGGTAATAGAATGTATGAAATAGGCTTATATAAGAAATTTTTTGTCCAACAATTGAAAAGTACAACTATCGCAAGTCAGAATCTCATCTTATGGATAGAGAGACCTTCCAAGTAAACTCGCCTTCGATCTAATCTGAGCGGTTCATAGACAGTATGAAGGTATTTACTACCTGGCAATCAACAACTTTACAGCAACCTCAAAAAGACACTCATCTTTGATAGTAATACTAACTTTGCCATTATGAGCATTGGCGATAGCTTGCACAATAGATAAGCCTAAGCCTGTTCCTGAATGCATCGTATTCGTTTTATCATGACGATAGAATCGCTCAAACAGTTTATCGGCTTCAATCTGATTTAATGGTTTGTCTAGACGGTTGGTCATAGTTATTCTTAACCAGAGCTGCTCTGGGGATTGAATATCGTCTTTTGGCGCATTAAGCGAGGTGCTTGAAGTGAGGACAGTAGCGGATATCATAATAGTGCTATTACTAGCCGCATAATAAATCGCATTTGACATCAGGTTGGCAAACAGCCGTTGCAATAAGCCTTTATCACCTAGTACTGTTTTAAAATCACCCGATTTTTCAAAGATTATCTCACGATCCTCAGCAATCATCTCATAATAATCTATAAGCTTTGTGATCAAGCTCTCTATATCGACATGACTGATTTGCGAATCACTCAGCTCTTTTTGAGTTTTTGCCAGTAATAACATATCGTTAATCATGGCGGATAACTGCTTTAACGTATCATGCTGATGATGCAATTGCTCAATGTATTCGTCGCTTTCTCTTGGCTTAGTTAACATGACTTGCGTTTGCGTACTCAGCGTCGCTATTGGCGTACGTAGCTCATGGGCGATATTGTCTGAAAACCGTGATAATGATTCAAAGTTACTTTCAAGCTTGACCATCATAGAATTATAAGACTCCGCTAGTGGACGTAATTCTAACGGCATATCGCCAACCACAATTCTTTCATCTAACCTTTGAAGATTAATGCCTTTCATCTTTTGTACGATAGTAGCTAGGGGAGCAAAACCCCAGTGTACACTTAGTGCTGCTACTGAAACCAATAATAAGGTAATGGCGATAAGTATCAAGCTCAGCTGGCGATTAAACTGGATAAGATATTGATGATGCACATCGATAGGTAGAGCAATAAATGCCAAAACCTCTTGATGTGTAACGATAATGGCTCGGTAATCCCTATTATTTATCTTGATCATAAACTGCTGATCGCGATAGTCCTGCAATAGTTGTAACAAGCTAAAATCTGCCGGTAGATCATTGATGAAATTACTGGGATTGCTGGACAATAAATTGCCGTTTTTGTCTGATATTAACGTTTTTAAATCATAGTCTAACCAAGAAGAATGTAGATGATTGGCATCAATTAGCGCTTGCGACTTTGACACTGTAAAAGGTTCTATGTGATCGTTAAAATTCACCATGCGTTTACGCAGGTTAAAAGCTGCATGGGTAATAATCTCTGAGTCCATTTGCTCAAAGTGCTCGTTAACAGAGCGCTGAACCCATATATAAATAACAACTTGAGAGATAACAACAAATATTGTCAGTAAAAAAACAGTACGCCATAACAAAGGCCAGCGTTGATTCTTAAATTTATCTCTCATTTTATTTTAGATCATCTTTGTTGGTGTCATCGTCGCCCATGCTACTGTCTGCTCCGACATTCAGTGGCTCTAATCGATAGCCCATACCGCGTACTGTGTGAATAAGCTTGGTGTCAAAACCATCATCGATTTTTATCCGTAGCCGTCTTATAGCGACGTCAATGACATTTGTATCACTGTCAAAATTTATGTCCCATACTTGTGAGGCAATCACAGTGCGTGGCAGTACCTCACCTTGACGTTCTAAGAAAAATTGTAATAAAGCAAATTCTTTAGCAGTCAATTTTATGTTGGTATCGCCTCTATATACAGTGCGTTTAGCAATATCCATTTTTAGGTCAGCCATATGTATGACAGAGCTTTTATAGTCTGATTGATTGGCACGCCGCAATAGGCTTTTTATTCGGACAATTAGCTCGGCAAAAGCAAAAGGTTTGGTCAGATAATCATCGCCACCAATTTCAATGCCCTTAATCCGATCGCTTAAATCATCTTTAGCGGTTAAAAATAAAACAGGCGTATGCTTTCCAGCAGCACGGTAGCGCTGTATCAGCTCAAAGCCGCTGACGTCAGGCAGCATCACATCCATCACCACCACACTAAAATCTTCAGTCATTAACGCATGATAGCCATCTAAACCTGTCATGTGATGATCCACGATGAAACCGGCCTCAGTTAAGCCTTTCTTAATATATTCTCCAAGGTTTTTCTCATCTTCTACTAACAGTACTTTCATCGTTGCTTACCTTTATATCATTATAGTTGTCAACAGCGTATCACTAACATTGTTAGCTTATCAGCCATATATTTATCAGGAACCCTTGTTATAACAGTGTTCTTTGGATAGAGACAGATGCTGGTATTTGGTTTTAATGACAAGAAGATGACAATATTATGCTGTTCCTAACGAACATGTAATATCCGTGCCATCTAGCTGTCAGCCACCATTTAGTATTCTAAATCAACACCGCATAGAGGTTTGTCTCTGATACAGACCATCTCTACGAGTGAAGAACTATCGTACTTAAACAGTTTGTTATTTATCTTTAAAGGACCTTATATGAAAAATTATAGTTCATTAAAAAAAGCAGCTTTACTTTCAGTATCGATGTTAGTGGGCATGTCAGCTGCCAATGCGCATACCACAAACTTAGATGCTTCTGTTCTTGGTAATTGTGATGCGCTCACTAGTTTTGCAAGAAACGCAGATCATAATGATGCACAAATGTCCAAAGAGCAAAAGAAAAGTTATGTCGACGCCAGAGTGGCTTGTCAGGTTCAACATCAAGATCAACATTTGCAGTCTGAAAAGTATTTTTTGAAAAAATATGGTAGAGATCGTGATACAAATGCTGAAGCCATATTAAATGAATATATCGCGCATTAAAATCTAAAGCGGTGAGAATGACAGCATTGTAATCTTAACGTCATCTACCAGTCAGAATGATTAATGTATCATTTAGGCTAGTTTAACAGCTATTGAACTCAATAGTCTTTAATCCAAACAATAGGAGTTAATCATGTCACAATTTAAATTACTGTCTAAATCAATCGCAATGACGGCCATCGCTCTTGTCGTATCGACCTCAGCTATGGCGCATGATCCAAAATTGCATGCTAAAGAAGATCAAATGAACTGTGAAAAGATGAAAAAGCATATGGATATGATGGGAAAAATGGATCATAGCAAGATGGATATGAAAGATCCTGCTATGAAAGCAATGATGGCTAACATGGGTAAAATGAAGCAAATGTACCAAAAACACTGTGTTACTAACGACAGTAAATCTTAAAAATTTTAGCTCTGTTAAATAGCAGTCAACACTTAACGGAAATAAATTTTTAGGAAAACATATGAAATTTTTATTGGGTGCGCTCTTTACTGTATTTGTGGCAATCGTTAGCGTGTTTGCGATTGTTACCAGTGGCGTTGTCAATGTGGGAGCTGACCAAGAGCATAGCCCAATGATGTTTAGCTTTTTGGAAACCGCTCGCAATCGTTCCATAGCAAATGCCAGTAAAGATATTGTGGTACCAGATTTAGAGAAGGTCGATATCAGCTCTGGGGGCGCGGACTATAAAGATATGTGTGCAGGTTGTCACTTATCTCCGGGAGTGGACAAAACTGACTTTAGCGAAAGCTTATATCCAAAGCCACCTAACTTCACTAAGGCTGAGATCGTCAAACGTTATCAAACAGAAGACGGTGCAAAGCAAAGCTTTTGGGCAATCAAACACGGAATTATGGCTTCGGGAATGCCTGCATGGGGCGCCTCTCATGATGACGCTAGAATGTGGGCAATGGTTGCTTTTATCAGATCGTTACCTAAATTAGATGAAGCTCAGTACACGATGCTAACCACTAGGATAGATGGCGATATGATGGACATGTCATTTGATGGTGATATGAATATGTCGGATGATGGATCTGGAATGCAGCATTAATACTTTCTAGATATGAAAGCCTCCTAACTCACGGTTGTCGCTATCACCAATGTAGTACTGAACAGTGCTGCATTTAATGTTTTTAGTTAAGTACATAAGAATTCAAATATAGGGTGTAAGTTTTTAGAATAGCGAGCATAACAATAGACGTTTAGGAGTAATTTAATGAGACATTACACACATGTGTTTTCTAATGGACATAACTGGTTATCCGGTCGTGTCCTTTTATTGGTGGTGACATCGTCACTCTCGTTAACGCTAGCCGCTTGCAGCCAATCTAATATCAGTGGCTCTGATTCTCAACCAGTAAAGGTTGAACAGTCTGCTGCCCAGAATGCACAAGTACAGAATGAAAGTTCTGCTCCTGCAAATGCTCCCGTTAACAGATCGTCATCATTACTCAAAAACGTCTCAGCCACGGTTTATAAAGATGCCAACTGCGGCTGCTGCAAAGAGTGGGTAGGCTATGCAGAAGGTAATGGATTAAACGCAACCACGCAAGATGTTGCAGATCTATCCTTATTTAAGGAGCGTTATGGCGTACCACAGCAAATGCGTTCTTGTCATACCACCGTTACCACCGACGGTTTTGTCTTTGAAGGGCATGTCCCTGCTAAACACATGGCTGAATTCTTAGCAAATCCTCCTGCACAAGCTATTGGACTTGCTGTACCGAGTATGCCGGTTGGTAGCCCAGGTATGGAGTATGAAGATAAATTCATGCCTTATAAGGTAATGCAGCTTAATAAAGACGGCACCACAGAAGTTTATGCCGCTATTGAGTCTCCTCAGCAGCAGCTGTAGTGTTGGCTTAGATGCGAGTAGATTCTGTTAAATATGGAAAATATTATAACTATAAGCTTAACCACCATCTCTCAAATTAAATAAGGTTATCATTATGAATAAACAGAACATACTGAACCGCCGACGTTTTTTAACCGGATCCTCTGCTGTCCTTGGTGCCTCCTTGATGCCGACTATTGCTAGTAGCGCACTGGGACAATCGAGTCGCTCAGGCAGTCAGGGCGCTACGATTAATAGTGATCAAAACACCCATAAAGTACCTGTATTGACAGGGAAAGAGTTTGATTTATACGTCAGTAAACAGTCCGTTATTGTGAACGGCAAAAAGAGCATGGCGACGCTCATCAATGATTCACTACCAGCACCGACGCTAAAAATGCGTGAAGGCGATACGGTGGTGATACGTGTTCATAATCAGATGGATGAATCAACCTCTATCCATTGGCATGGAATACTATTACCGTTTGAGATGGATGGGGTGCCGGGCATTAGCTTTGATGGCATTCCTGCGCACAGCACCTTTACTTATAAATTCAAATTAAAACAATCAGGCACTTATTGGTATCACTCACACAGTGGGTTCCAAGAACAAACCGGTATGCTGGGTGCCATTGTGATTGAACCTAAAGGGCGTGAGCGTCATCCTATCGACGAAGACCATGTGATCGTCCTTAGCGATTGGACCAGCCGCAACCCGCATAATCTCTTGAAGCTGCTCAAACAGCGCTCAGACTTTGACAACTACCATCTACCAGACTTCAAAAAATTGCTTGCTGATATTGCTAAAACAGATCTGAAAACCGCGTTTGATGAGCGCAAAATGTGGAATCAGATGCGCATGATGCCCACTGATTTTACGGACTTGTCGGGTGAAAAAACCTTTACCTACCTTATCAATGGCAAAACGACCGCAGCTAATTGGGCGCAAATCGTCAAAGCAGGACAGCGCGTTAAATTACGCTTTATCAATGCCTCAGCACAAACTATCTTTGATGTGCGCATACCCGGTCTCAAAATGACTGTGGTGGCAACCGATGGCATTGATGTCGCCCCAGTTGCGATTGATGACTTTCGCATTGGCGTGGCTGAAACCTATGATGTCATTGTCACCCCGACCAAAGATGCGCATACCATATTTGCCCAAAACATAGACCGTTCGGGCTATGTCGCAGCAACGCTTGCCACCAAAGAAGGTGCTCGTGCGGCAACGCCTGCTATGGACAAAATTGAATGGCTCACCATGGCAGATATGATGGGTGCTATGGGTGCTAATGGTTATAAAGCTAAGCACGCTAAAACAGAATATGACTTTAAGTCTGATATGCGTGTGGACAGTCCACGTATGAACCTTGACGATCCAGGTATCAACCTGCGCAATATTAATAGAGAGGTATTGAATTATAGTCAGCTACGCTCTGTCGATGAGGCAATATTTGCGGAGCAGCGCAAGCCTACCCGAGAGATCGAGCTACATTTAACCGGTAACATGGAGCGCTATATTTGGGCGTTTGATGGGGTTAAATTTAGTGAGGCGACGCCGGTCAATATCAAGCCGAATGAGCGCGTCCGTATCACCTTAGTCAATGACACAATGATGAATCATCCGATGCATTTACATGGGATGTGGAGCGATTTGCGCATGCCTAACGGCGAGTTTCAGGTGCGCAAGCATACTATTATGGTGCAACCGGCACAAAAAATTAGCTTTGATGTCACAGGAGAAGCTGGTCGATGGGCATGGCATTGTCATCTGCTCTATCACATGGAAGCCGGTATGTTTAGAGAAGTGGCGGTCGTTTAAGCAAATCTTTGGTTGATAGGTGAGAGATGAGATGAAAATACATAAAGTAGGTTTACGGTTCGCCGGGGTATCATCATTGGTATTATTAGCATCATCATTTGCTAATGCTGCTGACCCGTCCACGGTTAAAAAAGACATAACTATGTCAGGTATGGACCATGGCAGCATGGATATGTCAGGCATGGACCATAGCAAAATGGATATGTCAGGCATGGACCATGGCAAAATGGATATGTCAGGCATGGACCATGGCAGTATGGATATGTCAGGCATGGATCATAGCAAAATGGATATGTCAGGCATGGACCATGGCAGTATGGATATGTCAGGTATGGATCATAGCAAAATGGACATGTCAGATATGGACCATGGCAAAATGGATATGTCTGGTATGCAAGGTGGTAAAGCTCCAGCTGATGCTCGCAGTCCTGACTATTCAAACGGCGTTCCCTATGGACGCTATGGTCAGCCTATGATGATGGGTGATATGCCGTTATGGGGTGTTTCTGTAGAACAGTTGGGCTATCAGTTTGATGACGATCAGATTAACTATGAGGTGGATGCTTGGTATGGAAAAGATGAGCGACGCCTAGCTGTACGCAGCGAAGGTAGTGTTCAGACTAAGGACGATAAAAAAATTGATAGTCTGACCTCACTGGCTTATTGGAAGCCGCTAAGTATTTTTTGGAATGGTGAAGCAGGTGTCGCTTATGATACCAAAAACGATAAGGCTGCCCTTATGGCGGGTATCGTAGGTACTGCACCATACTTTGTTGAAACAGATGCAAGAGCCTATCTCTATACTGATGGTCAAGTACGTCTTGACTTAGGTACGGCATATGAGTGGCGTTTGACTCAGCGTTGGGTTGTCAGACCAGAAGTAGGGCTGACAGCCTTTAGTAAAGACGATACTGATAACGGTATTGCTAAAGGGTTCAATGATTTTGACGCTGAAGTTAGATTAATGTACGAGACTTTAAATCGTCAACTGGCACCTTACGTCGGTGTGAGCTATGAGACGGCTCTTGGCAGTGCGCGTGGCCAGCGGCGTCAAGAAAATGAATCGGTTGATAGCAGTAGTTTGACTGCCGGTGTTAAATTCTGGTTCTAACATTATTAAAATAATAAGGGGTATATTATGAATACTTCAAATCAAGGTAACATGAATCATCAACAGGGCATGAATCCTTATGTGAAGTTCACTTTGATGATTCTGACGTCTACGATTGTAATGTTTATCATGATGTATTTTAATAGCTATCAGCTGGATCATGTTTATTTTAGTGAGACCCGAGCCTATATGGCATTATATATGGGCGCAGTCATGGCGATTATCATGCTCGCCTTTATGAGCAATATGTATAAAAAGACTAAGATTAATTTACTGGTTTATGGAATAAGTGTAGTAATGTTTGCTGTAGGTATTTGGGGTGTGCGTTCCCAAGCAACGGTTGATCAAGTCGATTGGATGCAAGCCATGATACCTCATCACTCGATTGCCATTTTGACGAGCTCAAGAGCAGATATTGAAGACCCTAGAGTACAACAGCTCGCTGACGATATTATTAAAGCGCAAAAGCGTGAAATCGCTGAGATGCAAGCGCTTATTGAAGAGCTCGAATAGACGGCTATATATAGAGGTATGGCAAGCTAAGAAATTGATTATGAAAAAATGGTGATACCTGGTATCAGCGCTATAGTCTTCGCTGGTACCTTTACCTTAAAAGGACAGATTGCACAGATAATTAATGTGATTTTTTACCTACCCCTTCAACTGCAGTAACTGCTCTTTGTTTTACTGTTCTTATTTCAAAACCTCTTATTCCTATATCGAAATGTTCAATATCTGTCGATTGCTATTTTTGAGTGAGAGTGCTTTAAGAGTTGTACTTATTATCAATATTTATTGTCTTCAAGGAGTGGTTTTATGAAACATATTGCCGATGAAAAATCTATCAAAGGTGGTCAGTACGATAAAGTACCGGAAAATTATAGCGGTACGGTCTATATTTGTCCTATGCATCCAGAAGTAAGAGATGTTGAAAAAAGTGACTGCCCAATATGTGGCATGTTTCTTAAACCTGAAGACGAAGTTGCTAAAGATGATAGTCACGCTAGCTGTCATGGAAAGGATACTGATAGTAGCGGAGTAAAATCTGTTAAAGGCGGTAAATACGATAAAGTACCTGCTGATTACGATGGCACGGTATATACCTGTCCTATGCATCCTGAAGTGAGAGACGTTAGAAATAGCGGTTGTCCGATATGTGGTATGGCGCTTGAGCCCGAAACGCTTACTATCGGTGAAGAGGACACCTCAGAGCTTGACGACATGACTCGTCGTTTTTGGATATGTACCGTGTTGACTGTACCGCTATTAATATATGTTATGAGCGGTATGTTTGGAGTTGACTTTAGTCAGTATGGTATACCTTCACAGGTTTTACAATGGGCTGAGTTGGTGCTTGCGACCCCTGTAGTGCTTTGGGGGGCCGCCCCGTTTTTCGTTCGTGGCTGGCAGTCTATAAAAAGCCGCAATCTTAATATGTTTACTTTGATTGCGATAGGCGTAGGCGCTGCTTATGTTTTTAGTATTGTCGCGACCTTTTTTCCCAATATTTTCCCAGACAGTTTTAGAGACGCTAGTGGTCAAGTCGGAGTCTACTATGAAGCAGCAGCTGTCATTGTAACCTTAGTATTGTTGGGTCAAGTATTAGAGCTCAAAGCCAGAAGCCAAACTTCAGGTGCGATTCGAGCATTGCTTGAGCTAGCTCCACCGACTGCAAGACGTGTTGACGAAAACGGAGAAGAGATCGAAGTCTCGCTTGATGAGGTTGTCAGTGGCGATAAGTTACGGGTTAGACCAGGTGAGAAGTTGCCCGTAGACGGTACAGTGATCGATGGTAATAGTAATGTTGATGAATCAATGGTAACGGGTGAACCAATCCCTGTATCAAAAGTAGCAGGAGATACAGTGACTGGTGGTACGGTAAATGGCACCGGAACGCTATTAGTCGAAGCGGTCAATGTTGGAGCAGATTCAGTATTATCTAAAATTGTACAAATGGTTGCTGAAGCCCAGCGTAGCCGCGCACCTATACAGAAATTGGTAGATAAGGTAGCTGGGTGGTTCGTACCGATCGTGCTTATTTGCTCCGTCATTACCTTTATTGTCTGGGCGATATTCGGCCCTGAGCCCGCTATGGCCTATGCTTTGGTTAACGCGATTGCGGTACTGATTATTGCTTGTCCTTGTGCCCTTGGTCTAGCGACGCCGATGTCCATTATGGTTGGTACCGGCAAAGGCGCGCAAAACGGCGTCCTCATCAAAAATGCTGAAGCGTTAGAGAGGATGGAAAAAGTCGATACCATTGTCGTCGACAAGACCGGAACACTGACCGCTGGTAAGCCCGAGCTTACCGCAATTAATGCGCAGGTAGGTCAAGATGAAGACGAGTTCCTCGCATTGGTAGCCTCAGTAGAAAGCGCTAGCGAGCATCCTTTAGCAGAAGCTATCGTTAGAGCAGCTCAAGAAAGATCACTCATTATTCCTAAAGCTACTGACTTTAATTCGACTACTGGCGAAGGCGTACAAGCCGTGGTCGATGGTAAGAAAGTCGCTATTGGTAACTCTAAGCTTATGGAAAGCCTAAATAGTTTTGATAATGAGCTGTCCACTAAAGCTGATGTCCGTAGAAAAGACGGTGAAACGGTAATGTTTGTGGCTATAGACGGTAAAGCTGCTGGTATTATTTCAGTTGCTGACCCTATTAAACCAAGCACTAAAGAGGCTATTTCACTGCTTCATGACGCAGGTTTAAAAGTTGTGATGCTAACCGGTGACAACGAAAAAACCGCGCAGGCAGTCGCCAATAAACTAGGTATTGATGAAGTTCATGCGGATGTCTCACCAGAGGATAAAAACCGTATCGTCAAAGAAATGCAAGACAGCGGTAAATTGGTCGCTATGGCGGGTGATGGTATCAACGACGCACCAGCGCTAGCGCAAGCTAATGTTGGTATCGCTATGGGAACCGGTACCGATGTGGCGATGGAGAGTGCGGGCATTACTCTGCTAAAAGGTGATTTAATGGGCATTGCCAAAGCTTATAAGCTTAGCCACGCCACCATGCGCAATATCAGACAGAATCTGTTTTTTGCCTTTATCTACAATGCACTTGGTGTTCCTATTGCCGCAGGTGTGCTCTATCCCATATTTGGGATTCTGCTCAGTCCGATGATAGCAGCGGCAGCGATGAGCTTGTCGTCATTCTCGGTGATTGCTAACGCGCTGCGATTGCGCCGTTTGAAACTATAATTCTGGTACGGTAAAAAGTGTTCTAAAGCACACTAACACATACTGGTCTAAACAAGATCACAAAATATAAGGATACCGTTATGGGCAGCTTTTCTATTACACATTGGCTGATTTTATTGGTCGTAGTGGTGGTCGTATTTGGTACTGCCAAGCTTAAAAATGCAGGTAAAGATTTAGGCGGTGCGGTGAAGGGTTTTAAAGAAGCGGTCAAAGATGAAGAACCCGAGAATGCTCGCAAAAATCATGTGCTTAGCCATGAAAATAGTACGCCAGCTGCAAGTAATGATTTAAATACGCGTGTAGGTAATCAGGCTGATGATATGGAAATCAGCCCTATTTCCACTGATGACCAGCCTAAAGTATGAAGCGCGCCGCTTATAAATAGCGGCACTAAGTAGTCTATTAATATATGTGACTGTTATGTTTGATATTGGGTTTTCCGAATTACTCTTGTTTGGCGTCATTGCTTTAATCGTATTGGGCCCAGAAAAACTGCCGCAAGCCGCACGTACCGCTGGGCAATGGTATGCCAAACTGCGCCGTACAGTATCCACCCTACAATCTGAAATAGAAGCTGAGCTTGATCTAGCTGAAACACGTCAACAAATGCAAAATGAACTTGCGAAAATCCGTCAGACCGAGTCGGATATGAAGCGCGAATTAGCAGAAATGCGTGGCAGTATGCAAAAGTTTGAGCAGTCACAGAACCAAAGCCTAGAGGCCTCACATCAGTCAATCACCCCTTATGATAAAGACCATCAACAGAATACTACCTCCTCGTTCATTAAACAGGAGGCGGATCAGTGAGCCTATTTAAACGGCAAAAAAGTCGACAAGAAAAAATAACAGATATAGAGTTTGAGGCGCCAACAGATACAACACAGAATAGTGAGTCTGGAGATACGTTAGGTACGCTTGGCGATATGCCTATTACCGGACATTTAATCGAGCTGCGTACGCACTTAATAAGAATATGCGTGGTCGTCTTAATTATATTCTTAGTATTGGTGGGATTTTCACGCGAGCTTTATAATCTTTTATCAGACCCATTAGTGGCGCAGTTACCCATCAATTCGACCATGATTGCCACTGATATAACGTCAAACTTTATGGCACCCATTCGCTTAACGATATTCGTCGCCGCATTTTTAGCAATGCCTTATATCCTGTATCAAATTTGGTCATTTGTAGCTTCCGGCTTATATAAAAAAGAGAAGAAAATTGCCATTCCTGTACTGCTATCTTCGATATTTCTATTTTATGCGGGTGTTGCTTTTTCCTACTTTGTCGTACTCAAAGGGGTATTGAAATTTTTTATTATGTTCGCTCCGCAGAACGTTATACCAATGACCGATATTGACAGCTATCTGAGCTTTGCCCTCAAGCTATTTATGGTGTTTGGACTGACTTTTGAGATTCCAGTGGTTACCTTATTGCTGATAATGGCCGGAATCGTTTCTACTCAAATTTTAGAAGATAAGCGTCGTTATATCATAGTCGGCTGTTTTGGGATCGCCGCGGTAGTGACACCGCCTGATGGTGTATCAATGCTGTTGTTGGCGATTCCTATGTGGCTATTATTTGAGCTGGGTTTACTCTTAGCAAAGATATTAATTAAAAATGAACGAAATAATGATTTAGTCTCAGGGAATGAAACATTAGAAAGTAGCTAGCACTACTTAAACACGCCAAGAACCTTTTTTACTTTTTACTTTTTACTAGAGTATGTCAGCGTGAGTACTCTACTTAGCGACGGACTCTAAATGGAACACCCAACTAATAACAACGAAAAAAATGACGGTCTTGCAAATCGACTTAACCAAGAGTGCTACTGCATTACCCTTGATCGTAAAGCGCTTAATACAAGCCTTCAAGATCAATTGGTAGAAACTAGAAACAATCCAATAGGAGCGAACGAGCTTAATAAGCTTTTTTCAGCAACACCCGTGTTCGTTCCCAAAACAGAGATAGAGGCGATGGAGCGAATCGTCAGGGCTATCGAGTCAGCTGCCGAACTGCCATTGTATCAAGAGCAAGTGCTGTCGTGGGCACCAGAAATAGCTGCTTTCGACCCAGGCCCAATAGGGGCCCTCATGGGTTATGACTTTCACTTGGGTAGCGATGGACCTCAGCTCATCGAGGTCAATACTAATGCCGGTGGCGCATTTCTGAATGTGTTGCTCGCTCGCGCACAAAAACGCTGTTGCAACCCCTCAGAGCAAAGCGCTGCAACCAATCAAATGCTAGATAGGTTCGAGGAAGCAGTGTTTGACATGTTCAAACAGGAATGGCAGCGACAGTCCGCTGTTGCTATGCCCAATCGGATAGCCATTGTGGACAATGACCCCGAGAGTCAGTTCATGTTCTTAGAGTTTGAGTTAGCCTGTCAACTGCTCCAAGCTAGAGGTATTGATACTGTGATACTTGATCCCTCTGAACTCGAGTATATCGACGGTACGTTAACAGCCTATGGCCAGAAAATCGATATGATTTACAATCGGCTTGTCGACTTTGCATTTGAGGACCCTGACCATGTATTGCTTAAGCAGGCTTATTTAGAGGGTGCTGTGGTAGTGACACCCAATCCCCGCGTACATGCTATGTTGGCCAATAAGCAAAACCTGACATTGCTATCAGACTCCCAAATATTGCGCTCTTGGGGTCTGGATGAGGCTGCAGTGGAGTGCCTCGAAAGGTCTGTACCGAGGACTAAGATTGTATCAAGAGACGATGCAGCAGAGTTGTGGCTTACTCGGCGGCAACTGTTTTTTAAGCCAGTTGCTGGTCATGGAAGCAAAGGCGTTTATCGCGGTAGCAAACTGACTCGACGCGTCTTCGAAAACATTCTGGATGAAGATTATATCGCACAGACCTTTGTCCCTGCAGGAGAGAGATCACTCAAAATTGATGACATCGTAACAACAAGAAAGGTAGATATACGTCTTTATACGTATGGCGGAAAACTGTTACTACCTGCTGCGCGTGTGTATCAAGGTCAGGTGACTAACTTCCGTACGCCAGGCGGTGGATTCGCGCCTGTCTTTCAGGTGTGATCGTCTAGGTCTTATTTAGATGGCATTAGGCTGTTATAAGTCCGGTTAACTAATTCAATATTCTTCTTACCTAACAAAAGATGGTTGTATATTTATGATTGTCTATTACTTTCGGCACGCTTTTCAAAACACTTCGAAAACAATTGGAGCTAGAGATAGCAGTAAATGGGGTCAGCACAGAATTCGGAGAAAATAGTACGCTAAGGAATTTTGTTTATTAATAAGTTTATTAAAATCAAAGACTTATTTTTTACCCTTTGCCTTTTTAATAGAGATGAATAATATGCAATTTAATTAAGAGTATTTTCATAAATTTATTAAACAACAAACACATAAAATTCAATAAATGTACCTAGCGTACAATATGAACCGAATTACGTGCTGACCCCAAGTTGATACGATTCAATTTGTCCAAAAAACGAGGGTTTTTTAGACAATTTTATTTAGGCGAAAAAACAGGGGCAAATCGCCCCTATTTTTATCAATTAACTTGTCTACAAATCAGCATCCAATAAATATATAGATAGGCCCTATTAGAAAATTTTAATTAAAATCAACGAAGGGTAGTTACTAAAAGGCTTCAAGTACTACGCCAAATGAGCAATCTCATCAATTAACTCAGGCTTTTTACCCAATAATTTAAGTAAAACTTGAGCTGAACCGCTGGGTTTACGTTGTCCTTGTTCCCAAGATTTTAACGTATTGACAGAAATACCTAAGGCTTTGGCAAATTGACTTTGTGACAAACCTGCTTGATGACGGACTTGAGCCGTATCTGATATTTCTGTCGTACGTGCAAAGATACCTGCTTTGATTTGGTTCAATGCTTCAATCAGATTGTCTCGCTATGCGACTAAATCAGGTTCATCATCAATAATCGCTTGAACAGCTGCTTCAATATCGAAGTCTTTAGGAAAATTTGTTTTCATCGGTTATCTTTTTAGCTTTTGAAGCTCACTTGGCGATATATTTTCTTGTTCATTTTTTGCGTAGAAGTAAGACATCACAATCAGCCTATCTTCTAATACATTAAAGTAAATGAGACGAACGCCGGTATTTTCAATCATAAAAAGACCAAACAAATTTCCTTAGCGTGCTATTTTCTCCAAATTCTGTGCTGACCCCATGTAGGTTTGAATTTTATTAGTGTCCTAAATTAGTTGACCACCACCAGATTCTTATCAAAGACTTCATCATCTATTATTCGCCAAACGGCAACTTGCTGATGGTCTTTGGTGGTGACTAGATTTAAAGTTTGTTCAATCATTGCTTGAGGTCTCATATCCTTATGATGTTTATTTGCTTCAAACCCAGTTACTTTACACTTAGCGGTTTAATTAAGCTACTTACTTGAGCTATTTGCTTCAGTTATTAGGCTTGGCTACTTACTCAACTTCAATATTCTAAAGGCGCCCTGAATAACTAAAGCAAATACGATGCTACCAATCATCAAATCAGGCGTACTAGAGTGTAACCAATTAACCAAAATCCCTGCAACAATTACCCCTAAATTGATAATCACATCGTTTGAAGTGAAAATCGTACTGGCTTGCATATGGGCTTCTTCTTTGCTTTTCGATTTTTGTAGTAAATAGAGGCAAATCGAGTTTGCAATTAGCGCAAGAATCGATATGACTATCATGGTAGAAAAGTCAGGTAACTGCTCATTGCCAAAGAAACGTCTTAGTACTTCTAAAAAACCAAGAATCGCCAGCGTAATTTGAAAATATCCGGCAATTCTAGCAATCCGTTTTTTCTTAATGACCGTTCCACCGACCGCAAATAAGCTAATTCCATACACGAAGCTATCTGCTAACATATCTAAGCTGTCGGCGACCAACCCCATCGAACGAGAAATCAGTCCCGTGCTCATTTCAATAATAAAGAAAGCAAAGTTAATGACCAGCACTATCCATAGTAGCTTTCTTTGCTCAGCATCTTTTTTGTGACTAGAGTCAGCATCAACTTTAAAATTATTGTTGGAATCAGAGGGGTCAATGGTTTCGGTCGAGAGTAAGGTGTCTCCTAATTTTAGGTCATGAATAGCAGTCTCTATCCCTTCTATATTGTCATGATGAAACACAGTTAATTGACGGTTAGGAATGTCGAACTCAAGATGCTCAATATTCGAGTGGCCCTCTAATTTCATTCGGATTAGGTTTTCCTCCGAAGGGCAGTCCATCTTCGATATTTTAAAAGTTGTTTTATTCATAGCTACATTTATATCCGGGTGGTGGTTCAAAAACTAGGCTGGAAAAAACAGGCTGAGAAATTGATAAATAGTGAAATGCAAATGACACTATACATCAAATGCCCAGCCTGTCTAAGTGACAATATAAAGAAAAATGGTTTCAAAAGCTATGGTAAGCGAAACTATAAATACAAAGACTGCAAAAGGCATTGAAGGTAATAATTGCACTATCAGACATCGAGTAAGGCGAGCATTTAGGCGAAGTTGTAACTTTCCTAAAAAACTGGAAAATCACTTTAAAGCCTTTGATTTAGCTTTCTTTGATGTGGCCTGATAAATTAGGCATCAGCATAGAATTTGGATTAAAATAAGTATCCGACCACCCCGCCTTTCTCACATTAGCAGAATGTGGGGTAACTGCTTATGATGATTAACTAAATAACTTACTCAATCTGCTGTAATATTATATGAGAGCCACGTCCTATAGCCGGACGTGACCCAATCAGTGTTACCTAGCGCTGTACTGGCTAATATCTTCAATATTGTTCGTTTGCTTGTTTAATACTAGCATAAGGCGCGGTACTACCGTCTTTTTTTATCAGCATAATAGTATAAGGACTGAATTGATCACCCATTTCCATGCCTGGACTACCCATTGGCATACCCGGTGTGGCTAGACCAATAGCGTCTTTGGGCGGGTTTTGTAGGAACTTATCCATATACTTGACCGGCACATGACCCTCAAACACATAACCGTCTTGGCTTATGATGGTATGGCAAGAGTACATTGACGTTGGTAATTGATGCTGCGCTTTGATCGCTGTAACTGCCTCATTACTGGTGACTTTGTCAACAATCATCACACCGTAGGATTTAGCATGCTCAATCCAACTATGACAACAGCCACAGTTCGGGTCGCGATGTACCGTTAACGTATTGTTTTTCAATGTATCTGAGATTTGAGTTTGAACGTTAGGAATGGTGGTTATCGCCTGACGCTGCTGAGTTGTTTGAGGCGTTGAGGCGATGGTATCTGTTTGACTATTTTTCGCGACTTGATTGCCACAAGCGACCAAAGATAACGCTGATAAGCTGACGAGGATTGAAAATTTAATAGAATATTTATTTGACATGATAATCTCTATTGATAAGTTGGTTTCAGCTCAAACGTGACGGGTAACGCTAAAATCACTGGTTAATCTGTAACTTTGAAATCACTAAATGAGTAAATGCCAAAACCTTATGCTTGGCATTTATAATTAGGACTTACGCAAAAAGCATAAAATTTTGCGAAAGCGGATAAAAATATAGTAGCATAAAGAGATGAAGAAAAAAGCTATCACCCGCTTAGATTAGACTACTGTCAATATTTACTGGTAAGCCAAACCAATTACACCCTTACCAACTACGCAGAACATCATCCTGAATCAATTAGTCATGACCGCATCAATCGATACCTACGTCATGACAAACTAAAACCCAAGCTCGTATGGGAAAAAGTCAAAGACGACATCGTATTAGACGACGATGGCTATGTAGTGGCATAATAAAGCTAGACAACCGATAAGAGATTATAATGGGGTTACCCCAGAATTCGGAGAAAATAGTACGTTAAGGAATTTAGTCGAGTATTTTTAAAATTGATAAAGGTCAAGGTGTCTAAAAAACGTTGGTTTTTTGGACACTTCCATTTAGGCGAAAAAACAGAGGCAAATCGCCTCTATTTTTGTAAATTAACCTGTCTACAAATCAGTATCTAATAAATATGTAAATAGACCCTATGAGAAAATTTCAATTACACTCAAAGAAGGGTAGTTACTAGAATGGCTCAAGTACTATGCCAAATGAGCAATCTCATCAATTAACTCAGGTTTTTTGCCCAATAACTTAAGCAAGACTTGAGCTGAACCGCTCGGTTTACGCTGACCTTGCTCCCAAGACTTTAAAGTATTGACTGAAATCCCCAATGACTTGGCAAATTGACTTTGCGACAAGCCTGTCTTTTGACGAACTTGGCTGACTTCCGATACGGGTGCATACCGTCCTTCTCGTAATTGAGAAAGTGATTTGGCTAAACTGTCCTTAATCACAATCGCATCAGGATCATCTTGAATCACTGCCTCGACAATATTGGCAATATCTACGTCAGAGAAATTAACAGGTTTCATAATTAGTTTCCTTGCTTTTCATTTTTCAAAGATTTTAATTCTTTGGCAGAAATGTTTTCTTTTTCATTTTTCGCATACACAGCTAGACAAACTATCAGTCCATCATCCAGCATATTGTAGTAGATAACTCGAACCCCACCCGACTTGCCTTTACCACTGGTTGCCCAACGAATTTTACGTAAACCTTTGCCATGTTGAAT
>NZ_JBIQEC010000028.1:0-23862 GCF_045370505.1 Moraxella sp. 179-F 1C4 NHS
GGCTAGCGTTCTGCTGAAAATTGCAAAAGTTGAACCCCAAGTGCTACTGCGCGTTGCTCATTAAAAACTTTTGCTGTTAAGAATAGTTAGCATTTGTTTGATTGACAACTTGCTATACAAGAATGGGGGGCTAAAAGCTCTTATTTTTTGCCCAAAATAAAATGTCTAAAAAACCACCGCTTTATAGACTGAATAGCCACCAATTCTATTGATTTCCATGGCTTTATCCTGATGAGATTATTCATTTGTTGGTAAGGTATTGAATATCTATTAATATTTAATACCTAATTTCTTTAATTTTGAAATCAGTGTTGTTGGATTAATACCTAACAGTTTAGCCGCACCCTCATCACCAAAAATTTTACCTTCACATAGTTTGATGGCCAGTTGAAGATTTTCAGTTTCTAACTGTTTAAGCTGTTGTATCGATAGGACTTGCTCGATTGCTACGGCTTGATTATGCTGTATGGTTTGAGAGGGTTCTTGTTCGAGCAAATATTGGAAAGAAACAGCACCGTGTTTGGCAGTGATTAATGCCCGTTCCAGCACATTTTGTAATTCACGAATATTACCGGGCCAGTCATAACGTTGCAGTTCGACGATATGCTTTTGTGAAAAAGGTAAATAAGGCACTTTACGATTCTCACTGATCAGCTTGGTAAAGTGCGAGACCAGTAAAGGAATGTCCTGTTTACGCTCGCGTAATGCAGGAGAATGGATCGGGAATACATTCAGACGGAAATATAAGTCTTCACGGAAGTTTTTAAGCTTCACTTCTTCTTTTAATTTTCGATTGGTGGCTGCAATAATTCTGACATCAACGTGTCGTGTTTTCTCTTCGCCAATTCTTTCAAAAGTCCCTTCCTGCAATACGCGGAGCAATTTGCTTTGTAATTCGAGTGGGATTTCGCCAATCTCATCTAAAAATAAAGTTCCTTGATCGGCAAGTTCAAAGCGTCCAGCCCGATCACGAACTGCGCCTGTAAAAGCCCCTTTCACATGTCCGAAAAATTCGCTCTCGAATAATTCAGAGGGGATTGCCGCACAGTTCACACGAATGAGCGGATGCTGTTTGCGGTGACTGGACTGGTGGATAGCGCGTGCAATCAGCTCTTTGCCTGTTCCTGATTCTCCATAGATCATGACATTGGCATCAGTGGGTGCAACCACTTTTATTTTTTCAATAATCTGTAGAATAGCAGGGCTATTGCCCACGATTTCATGATATTGATTTTCTTGTAAAATTTCTTCTTGTAGATATTCATTTTGTTGCTCTAGGCGACTTTTTAAATCTTGTAATTCTTCAAGTGCATGAGTGAGTTGTTTTTCTGTATTTAAACGGTCAGTAATATCTCGGAAAACCACCACAGCACCAATGATTTCACTGTCACGGATGATGGGCGTACTGGTAAATTCAACTGGAAAATAGCTGCCATCACGTCGCCAAAAAATCTCTTGGATTCCTTCATGAACAATTCCATCTTGTACGGCAGCATAGATGGGACATTCTTCAACAGGGTAGTGTTTTCCATTTTCATGGGTATGATGATGAACCTTATGAATATTTTTACCAAGCACATCTTCGGGTTGTAAGCCAAGCATTTTTGCACCAACAGGATTAATAAAGGTACATAGTCCTTGTTTGTTAATACTGTAAATACCATCACCCACGGAACTGAGTAATAAATGTTTGCCTGTATCTGAGTCAATAAACAGCTCTTGTAAAGCTTGCCATTCTTTTAGCCCTGCACGAATGACCTTGTCTGCATTTTTATTCAATTGGCGTAATTCTAAATCCTTAACATCGACCAATGACCAAATAAGTAAATTTTTATTTTTATAAGGCAGACGAATGGCAGTGACATCCAATTGTATTTTTTCACCTTCTTTATCAAAAGCATATAACTCATTGTTCCAAGCATAACCCTTGCTTAGTGCCTCATCTGTAAAAGCCATGAGGTGTGGTAACTGGTGAATGTGTCCAAAAACAGAAGTAACTGTTTTTGCAATCAATTCATGTCGTTCATAGCGTAATAATTGAGACGCGCTAATATTCAAATCAATAAAGCGATTTTGGTGTGGGTCGACCACGATTAATGCTTGAGATGTATGCTCAAAAGCAAGCGGACGAATCGAATCTTCAGAAGACGCCCAATCAGAAATAAAGTCAATATTATTCATGCTATGAAAAACCGTAATCTTAACTATGAATCTTCATAATACTACGAAAAACCGTAGCTATTCAACACATTCTTATTTTTATAAAGCTCCCTTAAATAAATAATAAAAGTATATTTTTCAATAACATAAAAATTTTAAAACAGTATTTTAATCATGTTGGCATGGTTCTCGCAATAACAAGGATAGACCAAAACAGTTGGTTGAATCGAAACCGTAAATATGAGGAACGGCTATGCCTAAAGTAGATATTGAACAATATAAAGATGGTGATTTTCTTGTCGATTATGAAGAAAAGGTATTTGAGGATGTAAAAGCTCAACCGGGTGAAAAAGCATTGGTGACATTCCATACCGTTGCCTTTGAAGGTTCTATTGGTTTGGTCAATGTCTTACAAGCAAAACGATTATTACGTAAAGGCTTTGAAACTAAAATTTTGCTCTATGGTCCAGGTGTTCAGTTGGGGGTACAACGTGGTTTTCCAACCTTGGGTGCAGAAGCATTCCCGGGACATTTGGCGGTCAATAATCAATTAAAAGTATTTATGGCAGAAGGCGGTGAAGTCTATGCCTGTCGTTTCGCCTTACAAGCACTTTATGGGCAAACTGAAAAAGCTTTAATGGAGGGAATTCGTCCGATTAATCCTCTCGATGTGATGGATCTCAAACTTTTGATGCGTCGTGACAATGCATTAATTATTGATACGTGGACTGTTTAAGTATTTAAGAAAAAAAGGGGAATAAGTCATGAGCCAAATCATTAAAGCGGCGGCAGTTCAATGTAGCCCTGTGTTGTATAGCCAAGCGGGTACAGTCAAGAAAATCTGTGACACGATTTTGGAGTTGGGGCAGCAAGGTGTGCAGTTTGCCGTATTTCCTGAAACCGTGGTGCCTTATTACCCTTATTTTTCTTTTGTGCAACCACCGTTTGCCATGGGTAAAGAACATTTAAAGCTATTGCATGAATCGGTTGTCGTGCCATCGGCAGCAACAACTTTAATTGGACAGGCATGCAAAGAAGCGAACATAGTGGTTTCTATTGGTATTAATGAGCGTGCAGGTGGCACGATTTATAACGCTCAATTGTTGTTTGATGCTGATGGTTCGATTATTCAGCATCGTCGTAAGATTACCCCAACTTACCATGAACGTATGGTGTGGGGACAAGGCGATGGCAGTGGGTTGCGTGCGATTGATTCTGCTGTCGGGCGTATTGGATCACTGGCATGCTGGGAGCATTATAACCCTTTGGCTCGGTTTGCTTTGATGGCGGATGGTGAACAAATTCATGCAGCGATGTTTCCGGGTTCACTCGTGGGGCAGATTTTTGCAGATCAGATCAGTGCCACCATTCAGCACCACGCTTTAGAGTCGGGCTGTTTTGTGGTGAATGCCACAGCATGGCTTGATCCAGAGCAACAACAACAAATTATGCAAGACACTGGTTGTGAACTGGGTCCAATTTCTGGGGGATGTTTTACGGCCATTGTTTCTCCAGAAGGTAAATTTTTGTCTGAACCGATCACACAAGGCGAAGGCTATGTGATTGCCGATTTAGACTTTGCCTTAATCGAAAAACGTAAACGGATGATGGATTCTGTTGGGCATTATAGTCGTCCAGAATTACTTAGTTTATTGATTGATCGTCGTCCTACCTCAGTTTTGCATGAGTTAAAGCTAGAGAATCCATCGAATAACAGCATCGAAAAAGTTTCTGAATTTGCCGAAGTACAAGCATAGACACCCCGTTTACAAAATAACAGGAGAAGATCATGTCTGCGATTGAATTACTCAGTGATTTGCAATGTAACGGGTTGAAATGGGAAGGTGAGGTTGGACTTTCTCGCAAAGGTGGCGCTGGTCCAAGCGATCATAAAGCCATGACCTTGAGTGGTCAGACGCTCATGATTCCGGTGTTAAACCTTGCCTCACAGGATTCTCCTTATACGGGTAAAAAAGATGCTGCAACAGGTGAGGTGATTGTCTTTAAAAACCGCATACCTGTTGCAACGTTAACTTCGCCAACGCGACCACGATTCTATGATTTAACTACAGCAGAGGGCATTCCGTATGAACAGATTGCTACGCTGCATAGCCATGATGTGTTGGCAACAACGGTGTTGCAACATTGTATTCGCATGAATGATAAAACAACGGCATGTCAGTTTTGTTCGATTGATCAGTCTTTAAAAGATGGGCGCGCGATTATTCGCAAGCGCCCCGACCAATTGGCTGAAGTGGCGAAGGCAGCCGTAGAACTGGATGGGGTGACTCAGATGGTGCTGACCACAGGAACACCGAATACACCTGATCGCGGTGCAGCCATTTTATATGACTCAGTTGTTGCGATTAAGGCGAAAGTCGATTTACCGATTCAAGTGCAGTGTGAACCACCTGATGACTTTTCTTGGTTTCGAAAATTAAAAGATGCAGGAGCAGTATCCATCGGGATGCATCTAGAAGCCGTAAGTGATCGGGTACGCAAGCAAATTATGCCGGGTAAGGCAGAAGTATCACTTGCGTTCTATTTTTCTGCGTTTGAAGCAGCAGTGAAAGTCTTTGGACGAGGGCAAGTCAGTACTTATATCTTGGCTGGTTTAGGAGATACCGAACAAGAAATTATCAGCATGACGGAACGTCTAGCAAAAATAGGGGTTTATCCCTTTGTAGTTCCTTTTGTGCCGATACAGGGAACGGCTTTAGAGCATCACCCCAAACCTGATTCAGCATTTATGCAAATACTTTATCCCCAAATTGGCACGCAGCTTCGCCAGTATGGTTTGAATTCACAGGATACGCAGGCAGGTTGTGCAAAATGTGGGGCTTGTTCTTCACTCAGAGCTTATGAATAAGGAGTTGATGATGAAATTATCTAACTATGCATGGTTAATTGAGCTCAATGAAGAGCTGAAGCAATTTGTCACGGATGACATTATTATCAAAGTTGTAGCAGAAGATTGGGAGCGTCACCAATATTTTCAATTGCGTGAAGCAACGTTCCGTGATGAGCAGAAAATTTTAAAAGAAGATCGTGATGAACATGATTTCAAAGCTCTAGCGATTGTGGCGATTGGACAAATATTTGGGGAACATGATCGTGTCATTGGTGCTGTTCGTATTTTCCCTGAAGCTGAACAGACATGGTGGGGCGGGCGTTTGTGTGTTGATCCTGTATACCGTCATCAACATGCAATTGGTAAAGCGTTGATTAATGCAGCCGTATCCACTGCCAAACATTTAGGCTGTACCACATTCCTTGCGACGGTTCAGCAACAGAACGAACGTTATTTTCAAAAGTTGTGTTGGGACACTGTACATGAGCTAAATGTTGCAAATCTTCCGCATGTGCTCATGCAGGCTCAAGTTGAAAATTACCCATTACAACATGTGGTGATGCAAGCTTATAGCTATAGGGAGGTCTGCTGATGAGACTTTCAGAACTATTACTACAACTGCAAATCACTCCAGCAATGCAGTCTAAGCAAGATATTCATGCGATTAAATCGCAGTTGAATCTGAACATTCACACTCTACAAGATTTATATGCATTACCTGTGGATGATGCTGCTGCGATGCAATTCGGTGAACAATATTTATTGCATGCTTGCGAAGGAATGCTACCAAGTTTTGTGGCTAAGCACCCTTATTTTGCAGGATGGTCTGCGGTGATGGCAAATGTGAGCGACATTGCAGCAATGGGTGGGCGAGCTTTAACTGTGGTGAATAGTTATTGGCATACCGATACACAAAGTGGTCAACAGTTATTTGCTGGCATGCAAGCAGCTTGTGATGCCTATGGCGTAAAGCTTGTGGGTGGACACACCAATATTCATACAGATTTTCAACCTACGCTCTCCGTTGCCATACAAGGATTGGCGAATCATTTGCTCTCGGTCTTTCATGTTCAAGCGGGGCAGAAGATATTAATTGCACTGAATATGCAGGGCAAATTCCATGAGCAAACCACCTATTGGAAATGTTTTGAACATGTTCCTGCTGCGGTTTTAAGGACTCAGTTGGAAGTATTGCCCGAAATTGCAGAACAGCATCTCGCGTATGCGGCACGCGACATCAGTAATGCAGGAATCTTAGGCAGTTTGTTAATGCTACTTGAGGCAACGGGATCAGGAGCGAATCTTTGGTTAGATAAGATTCCGAAACCGCAACATACAGATTGGGTGAAATGGCTTCAAATTTTCCCAAGTTATGGCTTCTTACTGACTGCCGATAGCGAAGAATGTGAGGACATCATTAAATTATTTGCTTCACAAGATATTGATTGTGCGGTGATTGGTGAGGTCACAAATTCTGGCAAGGTACAGATTCAGCAGCCGAATGAGCAACAGATTTTTTGGGATTTTCAAAAACAGGCTTTTACTGGGCTGAATTATCAAAAAGTCCTTGCACAAGCTCCATTTTCCCATTTTTCCCTACATGTACAGCAACAGGAGCCAACATTATGCCAAGTGTAAATTTTACCGTGAAATGGCCAAATGGTGAGCTGATTCAATATTACTCTCCATCCACGGTGATTTATGAATATCTATCTAAAGGACATTCATATCCAGCAATACAGTTTTTAACGTTGGCTGAAGATGGGTTATCTGCTGCATCAGAACGAGTACGAGTACGTTATGGCTTTGCATGTAGTTCAGCCATGGACAGCCTATCCACGATTAAGCGCCAAGCTAACTTATTCGCCTTAAAAGACGAAGACCAAATTGAAATTACTGAAATGCACAATGAATAAGGGGAAAAAGATGCTTAATATGCAAATTCAAGATTTACAACCAAATTATGACGTCGTGATTGTTGGTGGTGGTCAGGCAGGGTTATGTATCAGTCATTATTTAAAAAAAGCAGGGATTGATCATGTGATTCTAGAAAAAGAATCAGAGTTGACCCATAGCTGGCGTAGTAAACGATGGGATAATTTCACTTTGGTTACCCCCAATTGGCAATGTTTGCTTCCAGAGCATCCATATAACGGTAATGACCCTGACGGATTTATGAAAAAAAATGAAATTGTTGAATATCTCGACGACTTCATTGAAAAATTGAATCCACCAGTTTTATTAAATGTTCAGGTTAACCATGTTGCAAAAATTGCACCTCAACACTTTGAAATTGAAACCAGTTTAGGCACAACTACTGCTAAACAATTAGTTGTAGCGGCTGGTGGGTATCACACCCCAATTTATCCAAAACTAAGTGATCAAGTACCTGAACAAGTGTTGGTAATGCATTCAGAACAATATTTTAATGTGGAACAGTTACCTGAAGGTAATGTTTTGGTTGTCGGTTCAGGACAATCAGGTGCCCAAATTGCAGAAGATATACATTTGGCAGGTAAAAAGGTTTATCTTTCTACGGGAGATGCACCACGCTGTGCGCGTTTTTATCGTGGTAAAGACGTAGTGAAGTGGCTTTATGAAATGGGTTATTACGAAACAACCGTCAAAGATCACCGATATAGTGAAGAGGTTCGTAACAGCACTAATCATTATGTGACTGGGCGCGATGGTGGTCGTGATATTGATCTACGTAAATTTGCATTAGAAGGTATGCGATTGCTTGGACGATTTGAGGACTATAAGGAAGGTCAGTTTGTCTTCCGTCCAGATTTAATCCAGAACCTAGACATGGCAGATGCAACTTACAATCGTATTAATGCCTCTATTGATGACTATCTAGAGAAAAATAATATTGTGACTGAAGAGCCAGCATCTGTATATCAGCCACTTTGGCAGCCAGAACAGGAAATTACCCATATTGATTTAGTTGAAGAGAACATCACTTCAATCATTTGGTGTATCGGATTTAGACCAGACTATTCTTGGATTGATTTAGATATATTCCAGACAAATGGATATCCAAAACTTGATCGCGGTATTACCGTTGACCCTGAAGTAAGCTTTATTGGTTTACCTTGGTTAAACACATGGGGTTCAGGACGTTTTATGGATGTTGCTAAAGATGCTGAGTTTATTGCTGATCATCTCATTCAACAATTAAATGTTACACCTCTGCATATATCTTCAACATTATCATCATTGGCTTAATTATCAGGCATCTGAATAGTCTTAACTTTCGGCTGCATCAAATCTCCAATATTGTTAAAAAACATAGGGTAGCCAAAATGAATCAACAACCTTTTGTAATTAATACGGCTTTGTTGCACAAAGATTTAAAAACTATGGCTTTGGTATAAAAAACATGCTCACTATACCCAGCCATAATTGACATAGTGAAACAATAAATCAAACGCTTTAAAATGATTTGCTAGCTTTTTCGAAAAACAGCTTGTCTTTCGAAAGGCTCGCCTAAGCCTTTGCCTAAAGCGATTGTTATTCCCTTCAATATCAACTGTATGGCGTTTACCCACCTTTTTAAAGTGAAAATCAAAGGCAGTTAAAAATCTATCCCTAATCCTGTGCATCTGTCTAAGCGGGTTATTCCCACTGAGGTTTTAGTGACTTAATCTTAAATTGGGTCACAACTATGTTGATAAACACCGAAATGAAGTCAGTCAACTTTTCATTAAAAACACTTGTTTTTGTTGAAAAATAGAACCGCTAATTATATGTCAGCGGTTTTTTCATATTAGAAATTTCTAAGTACTAATTCATGGGTGCTTATTGGAATAGCTTTTTAATAAGTTGTCAAACATACATATTGTAAGTTTATGATAAAGTAAACAATTATCAATATTCTAAAAAATGTTCGTTTTTTAGACAGATGAGATTTAATTAAAAATGTTCCAAAAAATCCCTTAAAGTATTATTTTTCGGTTTTCTGTGCTAACCTCATTATAAACTTACGTAGTAATCCCATCAATTAAATATCAAAAAAATGTATTCAATATTATATGTGATCCGAATTCTATGCTGATCCTTATCACGCAATATGCTAAGGCTTACACAAAAATTTTTGCAATCTCAATTGTTAAATTTACATTTTAAGCCGATAGCCAACGCCAACCTCTGTTAAGAAATGCTTAGGTCGTGAAGGATTGTCTTCAAGCTTTTGTCGCAAATTTGACATAAAAATTCGCACATAATGCCCTTGGTCTTGGTGCCCTTTACCCCACACTTCATCAAGGATTTGCTCATGGGTGAGCACACGCTGAGAATTGCGAATCAGTACTGAGAGTAAGCGATATTCAATGGGCGTTAAATGCACAACCTCACCATTTTTACTCACCTCACGTTGACTAGTATCAATACAAATATCACCCATTTGAACGATAGCATCACTGTCTTGGTTATTCTGGTAACGACGCAGCAACGCATTCACCCGCGCTAACAACTCACCCATACTAAAGGGCTTTGTTAGATAATCATCCGCTCCGTAATTAAGCGCTTGTATCTTATCTTGCTCATTACTACGTGCGGATAAGACGATAATGGGCAGTTTTGACCAAGTACGGATATCATTGATAATCTCAAGTCCATCACTGTCTGGCAAGCCTAAATCAAGAATAATTAAATCAGGGCGACGTGTTGCCGCTTCGATAAGGCCTCGTTGCCCAGTTTCTGCGGTATAAACGACCCATGCTTCGTCTTCTAATACTTTTTTAATAAAACGGGCAATATGGGGCTCATCTTCAATGATTAAAATCGTTTTCATAGGTTCGTTATCTAGGTCGGTAAATTCTCATAATCTGAGGGTGAATTAATCGAAATATGCGATTGATTATGTAATTGGCTAGCAAACTGTCGTTGTTCGATTTGGCTAGGTTGAGGTAGTTCTATGGTAAAACATGCCCCATGCGGTACCACATTGGTGACGCTCAGCGTGCCCCCCAAACTTTTTACCAGTTCACGACTTAAGGCTAAACCCAGCCCTAAACCGGTTACTGTGCTTTCTTGATTACCACGAGTAAAGCGTTCAAAAATCTTAGTTTGCATCTCAATGGGTACACCATCACCGGCATCAATAACATTAATTTTAAAATGATTTTGGCTATCTGATAGTGCTTGAATATGAATGGGTGACCCTAACGGTGAATAATTAATGGCATTGGTGAGTAAATTATTAAGAATTCTTGCCAATAATAATTCATCGGTATAGATAAATTGTAGGGCGTCTGGAATATCCACAATGATATCTCGAGTGCCAAGAGCAAACTCTAATTGAGTTAATATTCCACCAATCAATTCTTCAAGGCTAATCCATTGTTTATTAACGCTTATACCGCCTGATTGCAGTGACGCATAATCTAAAATATTGACCACCAAACGTCCAATGGCCCTACTTTGCTGTTGGATATCTAATGCTAGTTGATGCTGTTCTTGCTCAGTTTGTGTTAGTTGCAATAAACTTTCAGCGAGCGTGGATAATACCGCAAGCGGTGTGCGAATATCATGGGACAATGCCGATAACAGAGTTCCTCGCAGCTGCTCTGATTTTACTTGAATCACCGCTTCTTGAGCAACTTTTGCCAAATAAATTCGCTCCAATGCCAAGGCAATTTGGGCAACTGCCACATCTAAAAAACGCTGTTGTTCAGGCTGATTAAAATAACTGGTATCTTTGGGCAAGACGGCAATTACCCCTAATACTTGCCCTGAAGCTGCCAGTGGACGGTATTGCATTTTGTTCGCCGTAAGCGTGTTGGTGCCAAATCCTGCAAGCTGATTATGGTCATATACCCACTGCGTCACTGCCCAATCAAATTCTGACGGTACGGCGGTATCACTCACCAAGTTTAACCGACCTTGATTGTTGGGCGTGACAACTAATGCATAACTGGCTAAATGTTGTAATAACCACAGCGTCGCATGGTCAGCAATCTGTTCAGTTTTACGTGCCGCACTTAAGCCTTGGCTTAATTCACTTATTGATTTGGCTTGCAGCTCACGACGACGAGCGGATTGGGCTTGAAACCGTAACCCAACCGCTAAGTTATTAATTAATAAAGAGACGACAATCAACACCCCAAAGGTCAATAGATATTGTACATCGCTTACCGAAAAAGAAAATTTTGGCTCAACAAAGAAAAAATCAAAGCTTAATACGCTAACGATAACCGCAAAAATCCCAGGAAAACGACCGAAACGTACCGAAACAAACACGATTATCAGTAAGTACAGCATTAAAACATTAGCTAAATCCAGCCATTGGGTGAGTTTAGCAAGTGAGGCAGTGACCAACGTACAACCCACGGTTGCGACCAGATAGCCCCTTACGTTATGGTTTGCCCATAACTCTTGATAATTCGGCGTTTTGCTAATGAGAGAAGCTGATGTATTCGGGGTGGTGTCAGCCACTTGATTAACTATGATTAAGTCAAGCTTGGTGTCTTGTTTACCGATTTGCTCGATCAAAGAATTTCGCCAACACCCCAATTTGGGTCGTTGTTGTCCAATAACAATGCGTCCAATATTAAACTGATGGGCATAGCTCGTCAGTCCTTCAGCAACACTATTGGCGGTAATAATCTGGGTCGTTGCCCCCATGTCTTCCGCCAAACGTAGGGCATCTAAGATTTTTTGCTTATTTTTGGAAAGGTTAGATGGGGTTTCCACATGGGTCACATACCATTTGGTATGCAAGCTACCCGCAAGTCTAGCAGCATGGCGAATCAGGCGTTCATTATTACCAGTACTACTTAAGCCGACTAATAGTTGGTCTGTGGTGTTCCATATTGGTGAAATCCGTGCCTGTTTACGATAATTGCGCATATCGGTATCAACACGGTCAGCAGTACGACGCAGTGCCAATTCACGCAAGGCTATCAGATTGCCTTTGCGAAAAAAGTTTTTTACTGCATTTTTGGCTTGATTGGGCAAATATACCTTGCCTTCCTCTAACCGTGTTAATAGTTCATCGGCAGGCAAATCGACCAACACCACTTCATTGGCAGCATCAAAAAACCAATCCGGTAGTGTCTCTCGCACCGCTATGCCGGTGATTTGATTGACCACATCATTAACACTTTCTAAATGCTGTACATTTAAAGTAGTATAAACATTGATGCCTGCATTGATTAGCTCTTCCACATCTTGCCATCGCTTAGGATGACGGGAAGTCGGCACATTGCTATGGGCCAGTTCATCAACCAACAGAATATCTGGGTGAATCGCTAAAGCGGCATCGATATCAAATTCTTTAAGGGTTTGTCCTCGATAGTCAATTTGCTTGAGTGGTAAAATCGTTAAGTCTTCGAGCAAAGCAGCGGTTTCGCTACGTCCATGCGTTTCCACAATGCCGACAAGTACGTTAAAGCCCTGAGCTTGGGCTTGTCGTGCTGCCATCAGCATATCGTAAGTTTTACCCACACCTGCTGATGAGCCAAAGAAAATCTTGAGCTTGCCTCGGGTCGTGGTCAACGTCTCTGCCTCAATTTGATTGAGCAGCTCATCAGGGTTGGGGCGGTTATCAGTCATGCCTTACTCTTACGCTTACTTTATTATTGTGACTTAGCCAGTTTATCTAAAGCCACGTTGACTGCCAAGACATTGACAACCGGCTCACCTAAAACGCCAAATAGTGGGGCTTGGGTATTATCACGAATGGCTTTTTTAACCGTATCTACGCTAATGCCTCGTTGTTTGGCAATACGACCCACTTGCCATTCAGCAGCTGCAGGTGAGATATGGGGGTCAAGACCACTGGCAGAGGTAGTCACCAAATCAAGCGGGATTGGGGCGGTATTGGTGGGGTCGCTTGCTTTTAATTTGCTAACGGCGGCTTGCACATTTTTCGCCAGCTCAGGGTTTAGAGGACCTAAGTTACTGCCCGTTGAAGCTTTAGCATCGTATTTTGCCGCTGACGGGCGTCCCCACAGATATTTAGGGTCATCAAAGTTTTGCCCAATTAGGCGTGAGCCAATCGTTTTACCTTGGCTATCTTTATATAGACTACCATTAGCTTGCGTTGGCATCATCAGTTGCGAGACGGCGGTCATCCCCAGCGGATACAGCACCCCTAGAATCATGCTTAAGATGATAAACAACAGTAATGCCGGTTTTAGCATGGCAAATTGAATGGCAGATTGGTTGTTATTATCGGTATAGATTGTCGTATTCATCGTATTTCCCCTCAGGTTATGCCAAATGCAAGGTGTTTAAAATCACATCAATCACTTTAATCCCAATAAATGGCAGTATTAATCCACCTAAGCCGTAAATTAACAGGTTGGTGCGTAGCAACGTCGCTGCTTTGGCAGCACGGTATTTCACGCCTTTTAACGCCAGTGGAATCAACGCAATGATGATTAACGCATTAAAGATGACGGCAGATAAAATGGCACTGGTTGGGCTACCTAAATGCATGATATCTAACACTTTTAACGCAGGGTAAGTGCTGGCAAAGGCAGCAGGAATAATGGCAAAATATTTTGCCACGTCGTTGGCAAGGCTAAAAGTCGTTAAAGCACCACGGGTCATTAGCATCTGTTTGCCTGTTTGCACCACTTCAATGAGTTTGGTGGGGTTGGAATCTAAGTCCACCATATTCGCCGCTTCTTTTGCCGCTTGGGTACCACTGTTCATGGCAACAGCCACATCGGCTTGTGCCAAGGCAGGGGCATCATTGGTACCGTCACCAGTCATGGCAACCAGTTTACCTTGCTCTTGGTAACTACGAATACGAGCCAGTTTTTGCTCTGGGGTGGCTTCTGCCATAAAATCATCAACGCCTGCTTCTGCGGCAATCGCAGCGGCGGTTAAGGGATTGTCTCCAGTAATCATCACAGTACTAATGCCCATGCTACGCAGTTCAGCAAATCGCTCTTTAATGCCTGTTTTTACAATGTCTTTTAGCTCAACCACACCCAGTACTTTTTTACCATCGGCAATGACCAGTGGCGTACTACCACGGCGAGCGACTTCTTCGACTTGGTGTTTAATGTTGTCTGACATGATGCCACCTGCCTGTTCAACCCAGCGGGCAATGGCATCAAAGGCACCCTTACGGATTTGTCTGCCGCCAATATCGGTACCACTCATCCGAGTTTGGGCAGTAAATTCAATCGCTTCGTAAGGCCGAGTTTTAAAATTAGCATCAGTCAAATTAAACTGCTGTTCCGCCAGTTTAACAATACTGCGTCCTTCTGGGGTTTCATCGGCCATTGAAGCAAGCATCGCTGTTTCTGCCAATTCACTGGCAGTAATACCTTGTGTTGCCACAAACTGCGACGCTTGGCGATTCCCGTAAGTAATGGTGCCTGTTTTATCGAGCATTAACACATCGACATCGCCTGCGGCTTCGACCGCACGCCCTGAGGTGGCAATCACATTGGCTTGCATCATACGGCTCATCCCAGCGACGCCAATGGCTGATAACAAACCGCCAATCGTGGTCGGGATTAAACAAACCAGCAATGCCACCAAAATCACCAGCGACGTTGGAATACCTTGACCTGACGCTTTGACGGCAAATTGTGAAAAAGGCAGTAATGTGACGCACACCATTAAAAAGATAAACGTTAACGCCACCAATAAAATGGTTAACGCAATCTCATTGGGCGTTTTATTGCGTTTTGCCCCTTCGACGAGTGAAATCATACGGTCTAAAAAGCCTTGTCCAGCCGCTTGGGTAATACGAATGATGAGCCAGTCTGACAATACCCGAGTCCCACCCGTCACCGCATTAAAGTCGCCACCGCTTTCGCGAATCACAGGGGCTGACTCTCCCGTAATCGCTGATTCATCCACCGAGGCTAAGCCTTCAATCACTTCACCATCGGCAGGAATCACTTCACCGGCTTCTACCAATACGATATCGTCTTTATCCAATTCTGTGGCAAGCACGGTCATGGTGGCAGTACGGTCTTCGATATTAAGGAGTTTACGGGCTTTGACGTCTTGACGAGCCTGTTTAAGGCTAGCGGCTTGCGCTTTGCTACGTCCTTCTGCCAAGGCTTCGGCAAAATTGGCAAACAAAATCGTAAACCATAGCCAAAGGGTTACGCTCAAATCAAAGCCAAACTCTGAGCGATGTTCGGGGGAAATTAATGCTTGAATCGTTAGTAACGTGGTTAAAATACTGCCCACATACACCACGAACATCACCGGATTACGCCACTGTACTTTAGGGTTTAGTTTAGCAAACGTTTCTTTTAACGCAGGTTTGACCAAATTAGGGGCAAACATGCTTTGTGGTGTTTTTTTATGATGAGGTTCATTCGGCTGATGGTTTGTATTTATGGGCTGATTAGGACTAATAGTTTGTGTCATGATAAATTCCTTTAATGTGAGTCTGCGACGGCTACTGGTGCATCCAGATTTGCTCAATAATTGGGCCGAGTGCTAACGCTGGGATAAAAGTCAAAGCCCCAACCAATAACACCGTGCCGATAAGTAGCCCAACAAATAGTGGCGTAGTGGTTGGTAGCGTACCGTTATTGACAGGTAATCGTGGTTTTTTCGCCAGTGAACCTGCCAATGCCAGTACGGGTAAAATAACCCCAAACCGACCTAGCAGCATGGCAATCCCCAACATCACATTATAAAAAGGAGTATTGGCACCCAGTCCTGCAAAGGCAGAACCATTGTTGTTTGCCGCCGAACTAAAAGCATATAAAATCTCACTAAAGCCATGAGCAGATGGGTTAAATACCCCGGCTTGACCTGCCTCCGTCATCACACTAATCGCTGTACCGATGAGTACTGTCAACGGTGCAGCAAGCAGTCCTAATACCACCATTTTCATCTCATACGGTTCGATTTTTTTGCCCAAATATTCAGGGGTACGACCAATCATCAGTCCTGACACAAACACGGCCAAGATTGCGAACAACAACATGCCATAGAGACCGGCACCGACACCGCCAAATACCACTTCACCTAGCTGCATTTGGAGCATGGGAGCCAGACCGCCCATGGGGGTAAACGAGTCGTGCATGGCATTGACGGCACCACACGACGCCGCCGTGGTAATAGTCGCAAACAGGGAAGACGCCACGATGCCAAAACGGGTTTCTTTACCTTCCATATTGCCGCTCATATCAGGCGACACCAGACCACTGACTTGGTTAGCCAACCAAGGGTTGCCTGCCAATTCACTGCTGACAGTGAGCCAATACATGCCTAAAAACAACAGCGTCATCGCCGACAAAATCACAATACCTTGACGCAGATTGCCACTGATTTTTCCTAAGCAGAAACATAACGCTGTTGGAATTAAGAAAATGGCGAGCATCTCAATAAAGTTAGAAAGTGCAGTAGGATTTTCAAACGGATGTGCTGAATTGGCATTAAAAAAACCGCCACCATTCGTGCCTAACATTTTAATCGCTTCTTGCGAGGCAACAGGTCCTAGGGCAATATTTTGGACCGCCCCTTGTAATGTGCTGACACTGACAGTTGATGATAAGGTTTGAATCACCCCTTGGCTTACTAATAACAACGTAATAACGATGGCAATGGGCAACAAAATATACAGATTGCTTCGCCACAAATCGACCCACGCATTGCCAATACCTTGGGCGTTTTTACGGGTTAACCCACGTATTAACGCAAACGCCACCGCAATCCCGGTTGCTCCTGATAAAAAGTTTTGCAATGACATACCTAGCATTTGGGTCAGGTAGCTCATGGTAGATTCACCACCATAGCTTTGCCAGTTGGTGTTGGTCATAAAGCTGATAGCAGTGTTAAAGGCTGAATGCCAAGTGGGTGCGGAAAATTTTTCTGGATTGAGCGGTAAAATGCCTTGTAGCAATTGCAACCCGAATAATGCCACTAAGCCAATGATGTTAAATAGCAAAATTGCTATGGCGTACTGTTTCCAGTTCATCTCATCACTGAGTTTGCCGTGATTGTCCACGCCTAACATCCCAAAACGGGAAAACCAGCGTTGTTCATTGGCAGATAAAGGGGCTTGCATCCGCTTCACCATAAATCCTGCTAACGGATAGGCAAGCATAAATAATACCGCAAGGTATAAAAGGACTTGAATGAAGGCAGAGGAAGTCATTAAAACTCCTCCGTTTTGATAAGGACGTACACCAGATAGATAAATAACCCGAGTGCCATCAACCCTGCTAACGCTTGCATAGCCAACTCCTTGATAGATTAAGCATAAAATTTGTCAATGCTTATTATTACCAAGAAGCTTGTAAATTTGCCGTTAATTGTTAAAGTGCAGATATAAAGAAAGTGTAAAGATAGGGTTTTTAGTTTGCAGATTAGTCTTTACAATTTAATAAGCTTTACCTTGTAAATTTTAAGTCAACTCAACACTTGTTATTATTGAAAATAAAAGACCGACCTTTTAATGCGGTCTTTTGCATTCTGATATTTGGGGTCAGCACAGAATTCGAACCATATTGTACGCTAAAGAATTCAATGTTGATTTCTAGTACATTGTTTAATCCAAAAATTGGTCACTTAAACATTGGCTCACCATCAATGGTAGTAGATAGCTTTCCTTGCTGCCAATGGAGTCGTGGTGTATCTTCACTATGCAACTTTGAAGTTTGTCCCGAATGCTCAATGACAATGCCTTGTTGATCGATCACTGCAGTACCAATGACATACGTGTAAACATAGCTACTCTTAGCTTTGGCAGAGACACTAGGATTAAAGACACACTCTACAATTTGGTCGCCATACTGCATACGCATTTTCGGCTGTAGCGAAGCAATTGATACCGCACCATTGCTAATGGCAGAGTATACAGAGAATACGATTCCAACCCGACCACCTATTAATTTTGCAATGTCACTATTAATTTCGACTCTTTCAACACCAGGCTCGCTAGTGCTAGCGCCAGTAACATCACCCAAGTGTCTGATAAAAGGAAATTTTTCCAAAGCGCCCATTTGCTTTGGTGCATGTATATAATGCATTTTTTTCTCACCTTCAATCAAAATGCCTACCCTTAAATCTAAGTCATCGTTATCACTACAGCTATCACCATTATCCACCCAAATTGCTTCGACAATAAATGATGACTGCTGCTTTGTTAGATTCACTCTATGTGGGATATTAGGCTTATCAAGTGTAACCTTTGTTAACGAAACTTTGGTTGGTGTTGCGACATTCTGTGTCTGAGCTTTAGAAGCATCTAATGCAGGCGCTTGGCTCGATTCTGCAACTTCACCGCCATAATACTCAATCAGACTTGGTAAGCCACCATTAAATCCTTGACCAACTGCATTGAAGCGCCAAATACCGTCCTTTTTATAGCATTCCAATAGCATAATAGCGCGCTGCTGTTCAAACATATTGCCATCAAATGCAAAACTGGCTACTACCTGCCCCTGTAAGTTTAAGATGCTTATCTGGCTATTGCCAATTTGCGACATCATACCAGGTCCGTCGATCGCTAATGTCACCATCAGATGCTCAATCTTAGTGTCTAAGGCAGATAAATTAACCTCAAACACTGAGTGTTTGTCACTGTTTTTTGTCAATTTGATAGAGTTACAAGGACTAATGGGCTGATTGTAGAAAATCATATAAGCTTCATCGCTTAATCGATTTGCATGATCTAGACCAAATATTGAGACATCAATCACAAGCGAACTTGTTATATCTACTTGTAAAGAAAATGATGAGGCATTCGGCAATATATCATTGACCTTTAATTTTTGACCGCGAATCAGCTGCATAATTAGTCCTTGTTTTTTTAATTGTTGTATTTTGTAGTGGCATAGTAAACCAAGACAGCTAATAAGAGATTATAATACCTTCAGTAGAGGAATAATCTCATGACAAAAGTTAGAAATCAATACTCAGCAGAATTTAAACTTGAACTCATTAAATTAATTGAAGAACAAGGGCAAAAAGTGCCCGATGTTGCAGGACAATACAATGTTGGCAAATCAACCTTAGAAAAATGGCTACAACGATACCGTGCAGAACAATCAGGCAAACCACTCATCACAGGTAGAGCTATCACACCCGAACAACAAGAAATCCAGCGACTTAAAAAAGAAGTCGCACAGCTTAAGCTGGAACGAGACATATTAAATAAGGAGGGATAAGCGAAGCACTGCTTCGCCCCGACGCAAGGCGAGAGCTATGCTCGAGTGAGCCGCGGTGTACTTCGCAAGTCAGTCCAAATGAGGTACGCCTTTATTCAGGACAACCAACACATATGGTCTATTCGTCGCCTATGTTCTACTTTAGATGTTCATCACAGTGGGTATTATGCTTGGTTAAAAAAGCCCATTAGCAAAACCGCTAGAGAAAATCAAAAGCTATCAGGATTAATCAAACAGTTTTGGCTAGAATCGGGTGGTGTCTATGGCTATCGCAAGATTCACTATGATTTAAAAGATATTGGTGAAGCTTGTGGTGTCAATCGTGTACATCGACTGATGAAAGCAAATGGTCTTAAATCACAGCGTGGCTATCGTAAACCTCGGTCCTATGCAGGTACACCGTCTGTTGTTGCCGCGAACACGTTAGCCCGACAGTTTAATCCAATTGAGCCAAATCAATCATGGGTCACAGATATTACTTATATCCGTACACATGAAGGATGGCTATATTTAGCAGTGGTAATTGACCTGTTTTCACGTCTTGTGGTTGGCTGGTCTATGAAGTCAAGGATTGCAACAGACCTTATACTAGATGCATTATTGATGGCTTTGCTTAGAAGAAACCCTAAGAATAAAGTGCTGATTCATTCTGACCAAGGCAGTCAATATACTAGTCATGAATGGCAGACGTTTCTTAAGCATCATAATCTTGAAAGCAGTATGAGCAGACGAGGCAATTGCCATGATAATGCGGTTGCTGAAAGCTTCTTTCAGTTGCTAAAGCGTGAGAGAATCAAAAAGAAAATATATCTTTCAAGAGATGAAGCTAAATCAGATATTTTTGAGTATATTGAGATGTTTTATAATTCTAAACGCAGACACGGTTCCATTGGTCAACGTTCTCCGTTAGAGTATGAGAAAAACCATCAACAGATGGTTATGTGTGTCTAGAATTTTGGTGGCTATTCACCCAGTACAGTTTACTTGACCACTACACCAGTTATATTCTAGGTTATTACAGCCAAGTTAGACCACATAGCTTCAATATTTACTTAACACCAGTCGAGAAAGAAAAACAGTTTTTTAATCAAAATCTTTTAAAGGCTGTCTAATTAAACTTGACCACTACAACTTTGGAAAAACGGTGAGCGCTATTTAAATACCAGCTTGCAGTTTGTACATTTGGCTTTCATTGCATTATTATTGAAAAGATTGTGAACAGGTTATCAGTACAGTTCACTTCATCATTACACTTTTTGTATCTCAAATGTTCAATACAGCTAATTAATATCTCAGATCGAATTAATTTAGCAACATCCACAGTAGAAAACTTTTGTTGGTGAGCCATATTTTTTGGCATTGGTAAAGTAATTTTAAGTGAACGATCGTGCACACAAATGCTAGGTTTAACCTATTTTAATAAAGTATGGACTGATAAAATAGTTATTTAATTTATATAACACTATCAAAGATAATAGGTTTCATATGACTTCAGCCCATGATAACTCTTTTGAAAACAACTTTAATAAACCCTGGTTCGCCACTTATCAGTGCTACGGTATTTCGCCCAATATCCACATGCCTAACAAGGATACCTCTCTCATCGATATCCTTGAAAAAACGATGCAGAATCATCCTAATCGCATCGCAAGTCTCAGTATGGGTCGAGCTTTTACTTACCGCGAACTGGATTTGACCAGTCGAACCGTAGCTGCTTATTTGCAAGAGTTAGGATTAGTCAAAGGGGATAAGGTCGCGATCATGCTGCCGAACGTGATTCAATATGCAATTGTTGCAATCGCTGTATTGCGTGCAGGGCTGATATTAGTCAATGTCAATCCGCTTTATACTAGTCGCGAACTTGAGCATCAACTTCAAGATGCGGACGCCAAAGCCATTTTTATCTTAGAAAATTTTGCCCATACCTATCAAGCCATATCGCCTACCTTGGTCGAGTATGTGATTATGTGTCGCGTGGGCGATATGCTAGGTAAAGTTAAAGGCACGCTGGTTAATTTTGGAGCAAAATATATCAAAAAAATGGTACCTGATTGGCAGATTAAGCAATTTTCTTGGTTTAGCGACGTGCTTAAATCCAACCCTGCCTTGTATCAGCGTCCTGATCTGACCTTAGAAGATACCGCATTGCTGCAATATACAGGCGGTACCACAGGGGTAGCCAAAGGTGCTATGCTGACTCACGGGAACTTAATTGCTAATATTTTACAAATTGATGCCTTAGTCGACACGAGTTTTACCCAAGAAGAGCGCGAACGAGAACATGTGATATTAACCGCTTTGCCTTTATATCATGTGTTTGCCTTTACCATATGCTGCTTATACGTTTTTAGAATGGGTTACACGCAATTGTTAATTGCCAATCCACGCGATTTAGACGCCATGGTAAAAGATATTAATCGCTATTCACTGACCTTTTTTATTGGGATTAACACGTTATTTAATGCCTTGGTACATCACCCGAAATTTAGGGAAGCTGACTTTGCTAAATTAAAGGTTACGATTGCTGGCGGTATGTCAGTCAATAGTAATGTCGCTGAAGAATGGCACAGAATCACGGACACTATCATTGTTGAAGGCTATGGCTTGTCAGAATGTTCCCCTGTGGTGGCGTTTAACCCCATTCGTATTGAACATTTTACGGGCAAAATCGGGATCCCTGCTTCCTCAACGGATGTGGTATTGCTCGATGATGATGAGAGACCTGTGGCACTGGGTGAACGCGGTGAAATTGCCGTTAAAGGCCCTCAAGTCATGAAAGGCTACCACAATGCACCTACTGAAACGCTCACAGCTTTTAGTAAGACAGGCTATTTTAAAACAGGTGATATTGGGGTTATGGATGACAAAGGCTTTATTAAGCTCGTCGACCGTAAAAAAGAAATGATATTGGTTTCAGGTTTTAATGTCTATCCTAATGAAATCGAAGAAGTCATCATGCAACACCCTGATATTCTTGAATGCGGCGTTATTGGGGTGCCGAGTGATTCTAGTGGCGAAGTACCTAAAGTGTTTGCAGTTCGTAAAAATAGCCAATTAACCGAACAAGCCCTACTTAATTATGCCAAAGAGAATCTAACAGGCTACAAACGCCCACGAAAAGTCGAGTTTGTTGACAGTTTGCCCAAATCTGCGGTGGGCAAAGTGCTACGTAAGGAGTTAAGAGCGTTAGAGAAGAAGGAATAAAATAGTAGGTAGCGGTATAGGGGTCAACTAAGATTAGACAGTCTTTAAGAGATTTTGATTAAAAAACGAGGGCGTTCAGAAAACTGTGTCACGATAAATTAAAGTTTCATTACAGCATCTAATCGACCAGGGAAATGGATAGACAACTGCATCATTGTTTGTCCCAATTGTTAATTGGCATTGTCCATTTCTCCGACGCATTTAACATACCAACATATAAAAGTTTAAGCAAGCTGGTTTCATTAGGGAAAGCCCCTTTAGTCTTAGTTAGCTTACGAAATTGGCGATGCACTGCTTCAACGGCGTTGGTCGTATAAATTGGCTTTCTGACCGCTTCGGGGTACTTAAAATAAGCAGACAGTAAATGCCATTTGTCTCGCCAAGAAGCAATCACAGCAGGGTATTTACTGCCCCAAAGCCTATCGAGTTCGTCAAGGGCTAACTCAGCAGATTCCTTATTCACTGCCTTATAGACAGGCTTTAAATCACGCATAAAGGCTTTTTGGTCACGGCTTGCCACATAACATAAGCTATTGCGAATTTGGTGAATCACACATAGTTGTACCTCGGTATTAGGAAAGATAGCCTGTATCGCTTCAGGGAAGCCTTTAAGCCCATCGACACAGGCAATCAGAATATCTTGTACGCCACGATTGTGCAAATCAGTGAGTACCGACAGCCAGTAGTTTGCTCCTGAGCGAGGGAACAGCGAAGCATCGCTTCGCCCGAGCGCAAGGCGAGAGCTATGCTCAAGTGGGCTCTCGGAGCAGTACAAACCAATGAGTTCTTTGTGACCCTCGGTATTCAGTGCTAACAGCGTGTAAACGGCTTTATTGACATAGCGTCCTTCGTCTTTAACCTTATAGTGAATGGCATCGAGCCAGACAAACGGGTAGACACTATCGAGTGGTCGAGATTGCCATGCTTTAAGCTGAGGTATTAATTGGTCAGTAATACTGCTGATAGTGGCTTCGGATACCTCAAGCTGATAAATCTCAGCAATGTGGTCTTTGATTGCCCCATAGCTCATGCCATGCGAAAACAGCGATAGAATTCGGTTATCAATCTCAGGGGTGAGTTTGGTTTGGTGCTTCTTGACTAAGACAGGTTCAAATTCCCCATTACGGTCACGTGGCGTTTCAAGCTCAAAGCTACCAACGGCTGATTTGACGGTCTTTTTGCTGTAGCCGTTACGGCGATTGCTACTGGGACTTTGCTCAAGGTAGCTGTCTATTTCAGCTGATAGTGCCGCTTCGGTGAGTTGCTTTATGAGCGGGGCTAGCACCCCGTCACTGCCTGTAATAGGCTTTCCTGATTGGATAGCTTTTAAGGCTTCGTTAAAGTCAAAGTTTTGCATGGTGTCATTCCTGTTTTTCTTAACAGTTTATGGGAATGACACAGTTTTTTGAACACTACCAAAGGGTAAGCAATAGTGTTTATAGTGTGAATCATCAATAATATCTCTTTAAATGATGAACAAGCAAATAAAGTAGGTGGCTTATTTAATTTAAATGAAAATGAGATAAAGTGGTTAAAGGTTGT